>CAYOXR010000515.1:0-5850 GCA_964407955.1 uncultured bacterium
GGCGAAGAACTGCCGAAGCAGGAAGATGCCGAACACCGAGGCCCCCCACGGGACGATCTGCGCCTGGTAGGTGTTCAGCCAGTGCAGATCGTGGAGCAGGATGTAGTCCGGCACGATGAGCACCGTGACGGGAATGAGCAAGATGCTGAGGACCACGCCGAACAGCAGGCGTCGCCCCGGCCACCGCATGCCGCCGAAGGCGTAGCCCGCCAGGATCGACGTGAGCAACACCAGCGACGTGGTGGCCGAGGCGATGAGGATGGTGTTGAGGAAGTACCGGATCCAGGGCGCGCCGACCCAGGCCCGCACGTAGTTCGCCCACACGAAGTGCGGGAGGAACACGGGCGGGTAGGCGAGCGCCTGCGATTCGCTGTTGAGCGACGTCGCCACCACCCAGTAGAAGGGGAAGGCGAACAACGCCGCTACCACCAGCGCGGCCAGCGCACGCGACAGGATCCGGCGCCAGGTCACGTCACCTGCTCAGGGCGCGCCCACCAGTGCCTGCGCCTGCTGGGCCGCCTGCGTGAGCGCGGTCTTGGGGTCGGCATGGTTGAGGAACACCTGCTGCATGGCGACCGACAGGTAGCCGAACATCTCCTCGCTGTGAGGCAGCGACGGCGTGGGCTGGGCGTTGGCCAGGCTCTGCGCCGCGATCTGCTGGTAGGGATGCGTCTTGAGGTAGTCGCTCATGAGCGGCAGCGCATCCCTGGTGACGGGCAGGTAGCCGGTCTTCTCAGCCCATAACGCGGTCTGCGCGGGTTGGATGAGGAACTTCATCAGCGCCCAGGCGGCGTCGCGCTGGGCGGTCGTGGCCTTGGCGAACATCACCAGGTTGGTGCCCTGCAGCACGTTGCCAGGGCCGGCCGGTCCGGCGGGCATGGGGGCGACCTTGAGGTCGAACTTGCCGCCTACCGCAGCCACCTCGTAGGGGTAGCCGGCGATGGTGCTTACGTCGAACGGGGAGCGCTCGGCGCCCAACGCCGTTTGACCGGGGTAGTTGGTGCCGATCTTGACCGCGCCCTGAGCGACCAGGTTCGCCAGCAATGTGAGGGCCTTGACGCCGGCGTCCGAGTCCCAGGCCACCTTGTCACCCTGCATGACGTGCCCGCCGAAGGCGTGCAGCATCGCCACGAACATGTAGGTGCCGTTGGCGGGTCCCGTCTTCGAGCCGGGATCGATGCTCAGGCCCCAGGTCTTGTTGGCCGTGGAGGTGACCTGCTCGGCTACCTTGGCGAACTGCGTCCAGGTGGTGGGCACCGACAGGTTGTTCTTGGCGAGCCAGCTGGCGTTGTAGAACACCACGAAGTCGCTCTTGTTGAACGGCATCATCCAGAACTTGCCGTCCGTGAGCTTCATGTCGGCAATGAGCGGCGGCCACAGCGACGAGAGCTCGCTGGTGCTCAGGCCGTGCGGTCCGTAGATGTACGAGCCGAGCGGCACGATCGCCTTGGAGTCGGCATAACGCTGCGCCCAGCCTTCGTAGGCCTGCGCCATAGTGGGCGGGGTGCCCGCGGCGACCATGGCCAGCGTCTTGGTGTACAGGGTGCCGTAGTTTGGCTGCACCAGGAGCTGGACGTGGATGTTGGGGTTGGCCTTCTCGAACGCCTGCACCAGCTCGTCCAAGGTGGGCTTCTGCGTGCCGCTCGACATGGCCTCGGCGAACGTGATCGTCACCGGCTTGCTCTGGGCCAGGACGACGCCGCCGCCCAACGCCATGAGGGCCGCTGCGCTCAGCAGCCACCTCGCGGTCGAACGTAGACGGTTTGCGACCATCGGTATCGGACCTCCTATCCGTAGAACACCCGCCCGCGGGACAGGCGGAACTGCAACAAGGCGATGGCGGCCGTGATCAGGAAGTAGACCACCGTCAAGGCGGCGGCCTCGCCGGTGCGATAGAAGACGAACGCGTACTCGTAGAGCAGGTAACTGGTGGTGGTCGTGGCACCGAGAGGGCCGCCGGCGGTCATCGTGAAGAACTGCGTGAACGCCTTGAGCGCCTCGATGGTGCTGATGACCACCACGAACAAGGTGGTGGGGCTGATCAGCGGCCACACCACGCGCCAGAAGCGCTGCCAGGCGTTGGCGCCTTCGATGCTGGCGGCCTCCACCAGGTCGCGGGGCACGGTGGCCAGGCCCGCCATGAAGATGATGACGTCGAAACCTATGCTGTGCCACAGCGTGTAGACCGACACCGACGGCATCGCCCAGTGCGGCGACTGCAGCCAACCGGGCGTGGGCAGGCCCACCGCGTGGAGGATGTTGTTGAGCAGGCCGAACTGTGGGTTGAACATCCAGATCCAGATGATGGTGGTGGCGACCAACGGCGTGGCGTAGGGAGCGAATACCCCCAGGCGGGTCAGACCCCGGCCGGGGAAGTTCGCCATCAGCAACGCGGCGATGCCGAGCGACAACAGCACCCCGCTCGGGACCGTCAGCACCACGAAGTACAGCGTCACCCACAGGCTCGACCAGAACGCCGACGAGGTCAGCAGGTGGCGGTAGTTGGCGAGCCCGACGTAGGCGGACGTGCTGGCGTTGAGGAAGTTCCAGCGGTAGACGCTGATGTAGACGACGAACAGCGTGGGAAGCAGGATGAACACGCCGAAGATGAGCATGGCGGGGGAGATGTACAGATACGCCGTGACGGCGTTCATCACCTTGCGGCCGGCCTTCGGCATCCTGTTGCGGACCGCCTGACGCAGCACCGTCAAACCATCGCCTGCCAATCCCGCGGCACGTCCACCTGGCGCACCCCCCCTGTGAGATTCGTGGGTCGGACGACAGGGCGCAGGCTGCGGTGGACGAGGCTTGCCATGGGACCGTGCTGCGCCCCCCGGCCGGCGCCTGCGTCCCGGGTCGCGGACGACGCGACCATATCACGGGGTCGTGGCCGGTTGGTCAGAGCCCGGTCATGAGCGCCGGCTTGCCGTCACGGCGGTGCTCGCGCATGTGCAACTGACAACGGCAAACGGGCCGGCGGGCTCACTACCATCGACGATGTGGGGTTCGCCGCGACGCGCCGGTCGGCTGGCCGCGCGGCCGGGGTCTTGGAGCGGTCCATGGCTGAGGGAATGAGCAGATGAAGGCGTCTTGGTGGGTGTGGGTCGCGCTGGCGTTGGCGTGCGGCTGGCTGGCCGCGGCTCTGCTCGCTTCCGGCTCGGGCGTCGTTTCCCTTCCTCCGCTGGTCGTCCTGGCGGTGCTCGCCTATGCCCTGGGGGGAGCGCGCTGGGCTGCGGTCGCCACGCTGATCGGCTGGCTCGGGCTCGTCGCGGTCGCCGGCTTCGGGCCGCTAACCGTCTACCTCGGCATCGGCATGGCCCTTCTCGTCGCGGTGCTGGCGAGGACCATCGGCGCCTCCGAGATCGAGCGTCGCCGGGCCGTGAAGCGGCTCGAGCTTGTCGGCGTGCTCCTCTCGGGTCTGCGTGGAGTGGCGGAGTCCGAGGGAGCGTGGGACGCCGCCTCGACGTTGCCGGGAAGCGTCGGCGGCGGCCGCGCGAGCGGGCTGCTGCTGTGGCGCACGGCCTCCGGCGAGCCCGAACTGCTGGCAGGCAACGCCGAGTTCGACGATGCCGACGTGATGGCGGACGCGGCGCGCCGGGTCACGGAGGCGAAGCGGGAGGTGGCGGAACGGGTCGGGACCGCCGGCGGTCGACGTTACCTGCTGGCGGTCCCGGTCCTGGAGCGTGGGGACGTGGTCGTGGTGCTGACGACGCTGAGGCGCCGGCCCGTTCCGGATCAGGAGCTGCAGATCGTGCGCGAGTACGGCGTCACCCTCGGGCACGTCCTCACGCGCTTGCACGAGGCCTGGTCGGGGCGCGTCATCCTGGACCTGGTGCGCCAGGGGATGGGACTGGGCGGCAGCGCGCCCATGGGCAAGACGTTGCTGGACATCGTCCTCGCCGAGACGGGCCTGTCGGCCGGTGCCGTGTTGCGCTACCGTGCCGGCCGCTTCGTGGCCGACACCCTGGCCGGCTCCGTCCCGGCCGTGCTCCGAGATCGTCTTCTCCGAGGGTTGGCGTATGGCGAGGGCGCAGTCTGGCAGGTGCGGCGTGATGGGGAACCGCTCTTCATAGACGACTACGCCAATCACCCACTCCTCAGCAGCGAGCTGGCGGCCTCCGGCGTGCGTTCGGTGGCCCTCGTGCCCATGGGAACGGGACCGGGTGCCGACGCGGTACTCACCCTGTTCCATGACCGCCCGCGCACCTGGCCGGATCGGGAGCGCGTGCTGCTCGCCAGCCTGGCGTCCGTGCTGTACGTCTCGGTGACGCAACGGGACGCCGAAGTGCGCCTGGCCGAGCTGGTGCGGCTGCAGAGCGAGCTCCTCGCCAGGCCCGTCTCGGAGATGTACCAGCGCGCGCTGGAGGCTGCCGTACGCATGGTCCCCGGCTCGGAGGCCGCGAGTCTGCTGGTGCGCGATGTGGACGGCCGCTTTCGCTACGCTGCCGCCGTCGGCTACGACCTGGGGAAGCTCCACGACCTGCGTCTGTCCATCGATGGCCTGCGCACCTGGTATGGCGCCGAGCAGCCGGGCTGGGTGGCGGGTGAGCCCAGGGTGCTGGTGTCCACCGAAGAGCACACCATCGGTGACGTGAGCGCCCTCACGGCGCCGCGGCAGCGCATGCAATCGGCGGGTCGCATCGACGACATCGCGGCGAACCTCAGCCTGCCGATCCTCTACCGTGGCGAGGTGCTGGCTCTCGTCAACCTGGACGCCCTCCACGACCAGGCCGCCTTCGGTGAGGCCGCGGTCCGGGCCGCGGCGGACGTGGCTCCGGTCATCGGCTACCTCCTGCACGAGGCCGATGCACGCGCGCGCCTGGACCTGGTGGCGCGCACCGATGAGTTGACCGGACTGGGCAACCGGCGGGCGTTCAACGAGCAGGCCGTCAGGGAGGTGGCTCGCGCCGTCCGCCACACGCAGGACCTCGCCATCCTCGTCATGGACCTGTCGCGGTTCAAGCGCCTGAACGACCGTTTCGGGCATGCCGTCGGCGACGAGGCGCTGCAGGCCGTGGCGGATGCCGTGCGCCGGTCCGTGCGCACGGGCGACAGCATCTTCCGCTGGGGCGGGGACGAGTTCGCGGCGCTGCTGCCGCATGCCGATGCGGTGGCCGCTGCGCACGTGGCACGGCGGATCGCCGAGGCGGTCGAGCAGGTTGCCACGCCGGGCTCGAGGCTCCTCATGAACATCGGGGCGGCCTGCCTGCCGGTGGATGGCAGCGATCTCGACGGGCTGTTGACGCTCGCCGACGATCGCATGTACGCCGCCAAGGCCGACGGGAACGCCTGGCTCGATCCCGATCGCACAGGCTGATCGCGGCCGAGCGTGCCCGGTGCGAACGAGCCAGCGTCGAGCGGATTGCAAAGATTGTCAAGCGTCTCTTGACAGATTATAAAGCCTTGCTTATGATTCGCTGTGCTTGCGAGGGTCGTGGCTCGTCCGACGTCCGGCCCTCGGCGGTACGGAGGCCGAGTCATGGTGACGCCCGCCAACTTACCCCACCACGAGTGCACGCCGGCCCGCGCCAGACCGCGGCGCGGTGCACGCACGCGATGCGCGCTGGATCGTCGGCGCGCTTGCGTGCGGAAGCGTGGGACGTGACCGCGTCCCAGGCGGCCCGGCCTGCGATGGCGCGGGTCCTGTCGCTGCGAGGCTTCCGCCTGCTCTTCATTGGCGAGGCGACGTCGCTGCTCGGTGACCAGTTCGCGCTCGTCGCCATGCCCTGGCTCGCGCTGCAGCTGACCGGCGATCCGCTGACGCTGGGCATCGTCCTCGCCCTGGAGGGCGTACCACGCGCGGCGTTCATGCTGCTGGGCGGAGCGGTGACCGACCGCCTGTCTCCGAGA
>CAYOXR010000516.1:0-2845 GCA_964407955.1 uncultured bacterium
TGGCGAACCTTGTGCTCAAGCTGGGGCTGCCGCAGCCGCAGCACCTGGAGGGCCTCCGCGACCTCTCCCGCTACGTCGACGAGCGCGCCAACCTGCAGCCGGCCTTGCGGGCCCCCTACGTCGGGGACGCCGCCTTCGCACACAAAGGGGGCGTCCACGTGTCGGCGGTGAACAAGCATCCCGGTACGTACGAGCACGTGCCCCCCGAGGCGGTGGGCAACCGTCGCCGGGTCCTGCTATCCGAGCTCTCGGGGCGCGCGAACGTCGTCGCCAAGGACCGTGAGGACGACCCCCGGGCGGACGGGCAAGGGACGGCGCGAGCGGTCGTCGAGCGGCTCAAGGAGCTCGAGAACCGCGGTTACGCCTTCGAAGGGGCCGAGGCGTCCTACCGTCTGCTGGCGGACAAGGTGAGGGGTACCTACACGCCCTACTTCCTGCTCCACGGCTTCACGGTGATGATCGACAAGGCCGACGAGCAGGCCGCGGCCCGTTGCGAGGCGACCATCCGCGTGCAGGTCGGTGGCGCCTTGGAGCACACCGCTGCTGACGGCGACGGCCCGGTGAACGCACTGGACCGCGCCCTGCTCAAGGCGCTGGGTCGCTTCTACCCTTCGCTGCGCGACCTCCACCTGGTGGACTACAAGGTCCGTGTGCTGTCGGGCCCTGAGACCGGTACCGCCAGCCTCGTACGGGTGCAAGTCGAGATGAGCGACGGGCACGACAGCTGGGGAACGGTGGGGGCGAGCACCAACATCATCGAAGCGTCCTACGAGGCCCTGGTCGATGCCTACGAGTACCGTCTGGTAGCTACCGGGGCGCAGCCACAGGCCGTCGAGGACGTGCGCTCGGGGCGACCGGACGCGGTGCCGGAACCCGGCTGAGGCCGAACGAACCTGCAACGTTCCGTGCATAAGCATGCCATGGGGGCTCGCCGGCGCTGCGGGCGCGCCCGGTGGAACGCGCCGTGGTCGCGGCCGGACCGTCGCCGGGCCGTCGCCGGAAACGACGCCTGCCACGTGCTGCACCACCACCTGCGCGTCGTTGACAGCCCCACTCGTGAACGGTATCATTTGCGGCAAGGCCGCTCGCGGAGCGGCCGCGCCTGTAAGGCGATGCTGCGTCTTGCAAGAGTTGGAGGGATGCGGCACACGCGAGGTCCGATTGACCAGGTCGCCTCAACGAATGTCGGGCATGGCCCCCGAGGGCTAACACCTCGAGGCGCCCGTCCAACCCGCGTCCCGGCCACGGCCGGGCGCGCCGACCGCCCCCGACAGTCCGCCGCCGTTTTCGTCCCCTGTGAGAGGATGCGATGCACCAGTACTCCGACGTCTCGACCCTGGCCTGGCCCACCGAGCGCGACGCCTGCGGCGTCGGCTTCGTGGCCCACTCGGGCGGCCGCCGCAGTCACGACGTCCTCGCGTATGCGTTGCAGGCGCTGCACAACCTCAAGCACCGCGGGGCGGTCAGCGCGGACGGCAAGACGGGCGACGGCGCAGGCGTCCTGACGCAGATCCCGCACCGGCTGTTCCGGAGGGAGCTCGAAGAGCGCGGCATCTACCTGGAACGCGACCGCGATCTGGCGGTCGGCATGTTCTTCGTGGCCAACAACGCGCCCTTCAAGAAGATCTATGCGCTGGTGCGCGACGAGATCGCTCGCAGTCCGCTCAAGACCCTGATGTGGCGGGATCCGCCGCACGACGACGAGGCCCTCGGGGCGCAGGCGCTGGCACGCCGGCCGATCATCCGGCAGGTGCTCCTGGGCAAACCGGAGTGGCCGAGCGACGACGGCTTCGAACGCCAGCTCTACCTCACCCGCAAGCGTATCGAGCACCGCCTGCGTGAGGCCGAACTGGGTCGCGCGTACATCACCTCCTTCTCGAGCCGGACGATCGCCTACAAGGGACTGATGGTGGCCGACCAGCTGCCGAAGTTCTACCTCGACCTGGCCGACCCCGACTTCGACACCGCCATCGCCGTGTTCCACCAGCGCTACAGCACCAACACCATGCCCAGGTGGTCGCTGGCACAACCGTTCCGCTTCCTGGCCCACAACGGCGAGATCAACACCCTGCAGGGCAACGTCAACTTCATGCGCGCGCGCGAGCCGCGGCTGTCCAGCCGAGTGTGGGGGCCCGAGGTGCGCGACGTGCAGCCCATCATCGAACCGGGCGGCAGCGACTCCGCGGCGCTCGACAACGCCCTGGAGCTGCTGGCGCTGTCCGGCCGTGACCTGTTGCACAGCCTGATGATGCTCGTGCCGCAGGCCTACGAGCAGGATCCGGCCGTGAGTCCTGAGCTGCGCGGGTTCTACGACTATCACGCCACGCTGATGGAGCCCTGGGACGGGCCGGCGGCGCTCGCGCTCACCGACGGCCGCTACGCGGTGGCCGGACTGGACCGCAACGGTCTGCGCCCACAGCGTTTCTGGATCCATCGCGACGGCCTCGTGGTCGTCGGCTCCGAGGCCGGCGTCCTGCCCCTCGACGAGGACGACATCGTGGAGAAGGGCCGGCTCGGGCCGGGTCGCCTGCTGGCGGTCGACACCCTCGAGGGCAAGCTGCTGCGTGACGACGAGATCAAGGGGGGCTACGCGCGGCGCCAACCCTACCGCGAATGGGTGGAGCGCTACGCCGTGCCGCTTCACCGCCTCGAGGAGCCCTTCGACGGCACGCCGTGGGAAACCGAGCACCTGCTGCGCACCCAGAAGGCGTTCGGCTACTCGACGGAGGACTACGACCGCATCTTCGAGCCGATGTGCTTCGACGCCGCCATCCCGGTCGGCTCGATGGGCGACGACACCCCGCTGGCGGTGCTCTCGGAGCAGCCGCAGCAGATCTACCGCTAC
>CAYOXR010000517.1:0-3440 GCA_964407955.1 uncultured bacterium
GCGGAGCCGCAGGGCCAGACCGGCCGACGCCCGCGCGGCGCCGAGGTAGGCGCGTGCGGCCCGAACCGCGAGGTTGTCCTCGCCGGCGCTCAGCTCAGCGCCCTCGACCACGAGACGGACGCCGGACGCGACCACGCGCGCGGCCACCTCGTCGTGGAGGGCCAGGCTCACCATCACCGTCTCGATCTCGTGGTAGCCGTCACCGCGCCGCGCCAGCACCGACAGGCCGAGGTTGACCTTGGCGTGCGCGCGTTCCAGCGTCTCGCTCCCGGAGCCCGCGGCGGCCGCGCCGCTCAAGGCAACGCCTCGTGCGAGCGCTGCTCGAGCCACAGCGCCTCCAGCGCACTCGCCAGGCGCAGGTCCTCGCGTGTGGTGATCTTGTGGAGCAGCGCGCTGCCCTCCACCAGCCGTACCGGCCGGCCGAGCCGCCGCACCAGCGCGGCGTCGTCCGTGGCCTCCACGCCCTCGGCGGCCGCGCGTTCGTGGGCGGCGAGGAGCAGCGCGCGCTCGAAGGCTTGCGGCGTCTGCACCGCCCGCAACCGCTCCCTGGGCACCGTCTCGCCGCTCTCGGCGTCGACGATGCTGTCGGCGAGCGGGAGCGCCGCGGTGGCGGCGCCGACCTCGCGCGCCGCGTCGAGCACGCGTCTCGCCACCGCCGCGGGCAGGAACGGCCGCGCCGCGTCGTGCACGAGCACGTAGCTCGCCTCGGTGGCGCTGAGCAGGCACGCCACGGTCTGCTGACGGCTGTCGCCCCCCGCCACCACGCGCACGCCCGGCACCTGGGCCCGGGCACGCGCCACGTCGTCGCCCGCCACGGCCACGACGATCTCGTCGACCTCGCCATGGAGCGACGCCACCGCCCACTGCAGCAGGCTGCGGTCGCCGATCGTGACGAACGCCTTCGGGCCGGCCGCCAGGCGCGTCCCCTGCCCCGCCGCGGCCACCAGCCCGGCGACACGCGGCCGCTCAGTCACTGGCGTCCTGCCAGCGCGGCGAGCGATCGTTCGCGAAACCGAGATGGTCCAGGATGCGCGCCGTGATGCTACCCACCAGCTCGACGATGCTCGTGGGACGGTGGTAGAACCCCGGCGACGCCGGCATCACCACCGCGCCTGCGTCGTTGGCGGCGAGCATGTTCTGGATCATGGGGCGGGAGTAGGGCGCCTCGCGCACCACCAGTACCAGCGGCCGCCTCTCCTTGAGGGTGACGTGCGCTGCGCGCGCCACCAACGTGTCGCCGAGGCCGCCGGCGACCTTCGCGAGCGTGCCGGCACTGCACGGCACCACAACCATGCCGCGCGTCGAGGTGCTGCCGGAGGCGATGGCGGCACCGAGGTCGCTGTCCTTGTGAACGACGTCGGCCAGCGCCTCGAGCTGCGCGAGGCCGCCGTCCAGCTCGGTCGGAATGACTTGCTTGGCGCCGGCACTGATGACCAGGTGGGTTTCGACGGGGACCGTTTCCAGCCACTGCAGCAGGTCCAGCGCGTAGATGAGGCCGCTGCCGCCCGTGACCCCTACGACGAGCTTCGGAGAAGCCGATGGACGGCGTTCACGTCGGGAATCGGGCACACTCAAGCCTACCCCACGTCACCGAGCCGGGCCAGCGCCCTGTGCCTATACTGGGAGCCGTGGCCACGAGCGAAACCGCCTGGATCCGAGGGGTCGCCCTGTTCGATGAGGGCGCCTACTGGGACGCGCACGAGGCGCTCGAGGGCGCGTGGCGGGCGAGTCACGGAGTCGAGAAGCACTTCCTCGGCGGCGTCATCCTGCTGGCCGCGGCGCTCCACAAGGCGCGGGCGCTGGGCAGCCAACGGGGCGGCCGCCGCAACTACGCCAAGGCGCTGCGTCACCTCGCGCTCGTCCCGGACCGTTACCACGGCGTCGACGTGCGCGAGCTCGAGTCGCGCGTCCACGCGGCGCTTCGCGACCCCGAGCTGGAGCCGCGCGTGCCGCAGCTGGCGGAGACTGCGCCGTGAAGCCTGCGCACGACCCCGGCCCGCCCCGCGAGCGCCCACTCGACGGCCTGCTGCACGACCAGCGGCGTGCCAGGCGGCCCGTGACGCGCGTCGCCCTGACCCGCTCCAGCGATGAACGCTGGCTGGCCGGCGTCTGTGGCGGCATCGCCGCCTACGTCGACGCGCCCCCCGGCGCGGTGCGCGCGATCTTCGCCCTGTCGCTGATCCCATCGATCGGCGTCACCGCGCTGGCCTACCTGGTGTTGTGGTGGCTCCTGCCTCTGGCAGCGCCGGGCTAGGCTGGGCGCGGCCGCCTGCCTGGGCGCCGCGAGGTCGACTAGAGCAGCAAACGAACCGGCGCGTCGAGCAGCTCGGCCACGCGCGCCAGCAGCCTGGCGCCGCGCTCGGCGGGCACCTCGCCGGCAAGGGAAAGCGTGCTGCGGTAGCTGCCCCGCTGATTGTCGTAGAGGATGCGGCCAAGCGTGAGCAGGGGACCGCCGACGCTCAGCACGGCTTCGTCGACATCCAGCGCCGACATGTCCACCACGCTCAAGGCCACGGCTTCGTCCGCTCCGGACAGGCCCTCGTCGTCGCGCCCGAGCGCGCCCACCAGCTCCAGGAAGGGCATGCGCACCACATCGCCGAAGCGGCGGAGGCGCACGGCGCCATCGTCGTCGAGCGCCACCATGGCCACGGTGCCTTCGCCCCATGCCCCGTCTGCGACGGCCTTGGCTGCCGCGCGGAGCAGGAACGGGGCCGGCGACAGCGGCTCGCCCTCGCCGAGCTCGAGCCCGATGGCGAGCTGCGCTCCCGCCAACGCGGACACGTCCACGTGGCGTCGCAGCAGCGTTCCGTAGCTGACCAGCGGGAGCTCGGCCGGCACCTGCGGGCCGGGGGCCTCGGCGGCGAACGCAGGCCCCTCAGCAGGGACGCCGGCGATGTCCACCGGCGCTACTGGCCGCGGCTCGGGCTCGCTCGGCCCCGCCCCTTCCGCTGCCGCCGGCACGGCCTGGTCGGGCTCGATCGGGGCCTCCGCGAACGACCGCCCCCTGTCCACCTCGCCCCAGGCTTCCGGCTCGTCGGCCTGTGGCGCCGCGCCGGTATCGAAGGTGGCCTCCTCGTCGGAGGCAGTCACGTCCCACGCCGCCGCCCCGGCATCGGCGAACGGCGCGCCCTGCGGCGCCGCCCCGGGCGCCACCGGCTCGCCGTGCTCGGCTTCGCTCAAATCGTTGGCGAACACGCCGCCATCGTCCACGTCGCCCAGCGGCGGCACCTCCAGGTCGCCACCGCCATCCGGCTCCTCGTCGGCGAACAGGGCCGCGCCCGCACCACGCCAGGCGTCGTCCTCGGCTTCCGCTTCACCGCCGAAGACGTCCGGAAGCTCGGCGCCGCCGGTGGCCTGTGGCCCGATCTCGAAGGCCTCCTCGTCAGCCGGCTCCGACGGCGCCTCGGGCACGTCCTCGCCCAGGCCGTCCTCACCGGCCA
>CAYOXR010000518.1:0-5461 GCA_964407955.1 uncultured bacterium
GCCCTTCACGCAGGCCCTGGCCGCTGATCCGCACGGCCTTCGTAGCGAGGGCCGAGAGCGTCTCGGCGATGACGGTCCCGCCCGCCACGATGATGTCGGCACGGTCGCCGTTCAGGCCCTTGACGTCGCGACGCTGCGCCACGCTCATACCCGCCAGCTCGTCGACCAGGTCCTCCAGAACGGCACGCTCGAGGCGGTAACCGTGAAGCAGCTCCGGACGGTAGCCCGAGCGCGTCTGCGCCACGCTGGCGAGGTTGCGAAGGGTACCCCCCATGCCCACCACCGGCGCACCCGCAGGCAGGTCTGTGAGCCGCGGCTCCAGCGCCTCGCGGACGTGGCGCCGCAACGCCTTCAACGCCTTGCCCCTGGGTGGGTCGCCGTCGAGGAACGCCTCGGTCATGCGCACCGCTCCCAGCGGCAAGGCTCCGCCGCCGGCGAAGCGGCGTTCGACCAGGCTGCTCAGCTGCAGGCTGCCGCCGCCGAGGTCGAACACCACGGCGTCATCAACGTCGAGGCTGTTGGCCACCGCCAGCGCCCCGAAACGCGCCTCCTGCTCGCCGCTCAACACCTC
Organism: uncultured bacterium; assembly: GCA_964407955.1. Classification (GTDB taxonomy): domain Bacteria; phylum Deinococcota; class Deinococci; order Deinococcales; family Trueperaceae; genus JASBRS01. Next base: position 572 of record CAYOXR010000518.1, read on the forward strand.
CAGCTCGACGCCAGCGGTGTCCCGCGCCGCGGCCACGAAGGCGGCTCCGTTGCGGGCGGCGCGCACCGCGCTGGTGGCGGTCGCGCGCACGTCGTCGACGCCGACCGCGTCGCAGAAGCTGCGGAAGGTCCGCAACGCACGGATGCCACGCTCGAACGGTTCGGCGCGCAGGATGCCCGAAGTGCCCATGCCCTCGGAGAGGCGCACCACCTCACGCAGCTCGTCGAGCCGCTGATAGCGATAGCCGGGCTGGTAGAGCAACACCACCAACCGGGCCGTGTTGCTCCCCAGGTCGATGATGGCGGCGCTCCGCACGAGCGCAGTATCCCATGCCCGCGCGCGTAGATCGGCCATGCCGCGCTCTCCGGCAGAACCCGTCACAACACGTCCCGCAGATGCGTGAGCCGCGGTGCGCGCTCATCGCCCACCACCAGCACCGCATCGAAGCGCGCGGGTGCGTCGGGGTCGCCCAGGCGTTCGCTCAGGTAGCGGCGGGCGGCACGCGTCAAGCGTGCCAGCTTGCGCGCGTCAACGGTCTCGGCCGGGTGCCCGAAGGCCACGCTGCGGCGCTGCCGGACCTCTACGAACACGATGGTCCCACCGTCCCTGGCGATCAGGTCGATCTCGCCGCCGCGAACCGCGTAGTTCGTCTCCAGCACCAGCCAGCCCAGACGTTCGAGGTGGCGACGCGCCAACGCCTCGGCCCAGTGCCGCGCCCGACGCCGGGGTTCGGACATGACGGTGAAGCGGCGTTCGGCGTCAGGCCGGAGCGACCTGCACGCGCCGAGCGTCGGCCCACAGCCCCTCGATGTCGTAGAAGTGGCGGGCTTCAGGGCTCATCAGGTGCGCCACCACGCCACCGAAGTCGATCAACACCCAGCGGTCGCTGGGACCCTCGACCCCCCTCGGACGGAAGCCGCCCCCCTTGAGTCGGTCGCGCACGCCGTCCTCCAGAGCGCGAAGCTGCAGGCTCGACTCGCCCGTGGCGATGACGAAGAAGTCGAGGCTGGCCGACACCCCCGTCAAGTCCAGCACCACGATGTCCTTGGCACGCTTGTCGTCCAGCGCATCGACGATGAGCTGAACCTCGGGCGGAACGCTCGCGCTTCCCTCCAACGTCTCTCCTTCGCTCGCCGCTCTCGTCACTTCGCGCTCGCAGCCGTGGTGACCCTGGCACCGGCCGGTACCATCGCGGCGGCGTCGCTGCCGAGCACCAGCTCGAGATCCACGCTGTGCCCATCGTAGCCGTCCAGATGGTCGACCTGCTGCTTGCTGGTGTGCAGCAGCGAGGTGTAGTAATCCGCATCGTCCCATGCCGGGGTGGTCGCGAGCAACCGGCTCGGCGTCGGGTCCACGCCCGCCTCCTGGCGCACCAGGATGTCCCCGGATGGCACCCCCATCGCCTCGAGGCGGCTCCGGAACCAGTCCTGCAGGCCGGGCTTGCCGCTGCGGTTGGTGATCAGCAGGGTGGCGTGAGGCGCATGGCTGAAGGTGCGCGGGGTCCCGCCAAAGGTGGTGGCGAGGAAGCGGTTGACGTCCTCCGGGTCGACCTTCAGCACGGTCCCCTCGCCCGCCACCTGCACCTCCTGGGTGGGGAGCGTCGCCGTCTGCTTGAGCTGAAGGCTGCCCACGCGCGCCGCCAGCTGGCGCACGAGCGCCGGGCTGGCGTTGGTCTGCACGTCGCTGAAGAACGTGTCGACCAGCTCAGGCACCTTGGTCACCGCCCGCACGTTGAGCTGCTTCACCCGCACCATCAGCGCGTACGCGAGGCGCTTGACGTTGTCGAGCCGGTCGATGTCGCCACGTGGCGTGTGGCGGTAGCGCACGAACTCCGCCGCCTGCGCACCGTCCATGTGCTGTGGGCCCGGCTGGAAGTGGATGTGGAGGCCGGCGACGTTGTCGTCGTAGTTCATGGCGTACGGCACCGTGACGTTCACGCCCCCGAGAGCATCGACGAGGTGCTTGAAGATGTCGAGCTTGATGATGGCGTAGTAGTCGACCGGCACCCCCAGGATCGAGGCGACGCGCCGCCGGAGGGCGTCCGGCCCCTGCCGCTCGAACAGGCCGTTGATGCGGTACCCCAGGTCGAACAGGAACACGTCCCGGGGAATGGCGATCATGGTCATGTTGTCGCCCGTGATGTCCACGTACAGGATGGTGTCGGTGTTCACGCCGGCGGTGCTGGTGGTGCCCTGGTAGTTCCAGCCAACGATCTTGCCACCCTTGCCGTAGATGGGCAGCGACTTGGCCTTGGTGTAGAGGATGTCGCGCCCCGCAACCACGAAGCTGACGTGGAAGGTGTTGCCCTTGATGCCCAGCAGCTGGCGCTGCTCCTTGCTTAGCGGCGAGCGGTGCACGTCGAGTGTCAGCCAGAAGCCCGCCAGTCCTGCCAGCGCCATCAGCAGGCCGACCAGCATCAGCAGCCGCGCGTTACGTCGGGTGGCAAATCTGCTCATACACCTCGAGGGTCGCGGGGTGGACCCTCTTGCCCTGCGACCGCAGATAGCGCACCTTGGCGCCGACGGCCTCCTGGTACGCCTGCGCCAGATCCCGCATCGCCAACTCGCGTATGTCCTCGTTGACGCCGCGTCCGGGCTCGCACACATCGGCGATGTAGACCGCCATGCCGATGCTGTTGTCCAGCCCTACCCCGAACACGTGGCCTTCGATCGCCGCCAGCACGCGCTCGTCCTCGACGCCCCAGGACGAGGCGATGACGCGGGCGGCACGGCCGTGGACCGACAGCGGCTGTCGCTCCTCCACCGCGTTCTGCGGCGGGGCCAGCCGGAACAGCTCGTCGGGCGCGAGATCGCGCGCGACGTCGTGGAGCAGCGCGGCGAGGCATACGGCGTCGGCGTCGGTTCGCGTGAAGCCGTTCGCCAGCGCGATCGCTTCCGCCTGACGCACGACACGTCCGATGTGCTCGAAGCGCTCGGCCGAGACCATCCGTTCCACGCGCGGGCACAACGGCGCCAGAGCGGGGTTCTGACAGGGGTCATCGTCACGGAACGGTTCGCGTTCAGCCATTCTTCCTCGGATCTTCGCAACCGAGACCGTCGCATCCCGGCGTGCGCAGCACGCCTGAGCCTCGGGCCGCCCCGCGGCGGCTCGCCCATTGAACCACACCACCGTGCAGGCTGACCGTGCCCCGGCCGACCACATGACGCGCGGCGCGGCCGACCGCGACCGGCGTAGTGCGCGGCTCAACGACCGCCTTCGGCGCTTTCCGGTCCTGCCGACCGATCGTCGTCCCCGGCCTTGCGTCGCAGCGGTCCGTCCGCCGGCTCCTCCTCGCCGGCCGCGGGCTCGTCGCCCGGGCGCGACTCGGCGAAGTACTCGAACACCGCCTCGCCGATACGCACGTCGTCACCGTCCCGGGCGCCGGCGCGCTCCAGCAGACGGTCGATGCCGTAGCTCCGGAAGAAGCGTTGCAGGTAGGCGACGGCATCCGTGTTGGTGGCATCGAAGCGCTGCACCAGCGACTCGATCTCGCTGCCGCGCACCACCCACGCGCCGCCGTCCGCGGCCCTGCCGACCTCCAGTGGCCTCACCTGCACGCGCCTCTCGGGTCGCGGCGCCCTCACCGGGGCGGGGCGCTCGGGGACGAGCTGGAACAATGCCTCGGCGAGCGCCTCCAGGTTCCGGCCCTCCAACGCAGAGACGCTCACCACCGGCATGCCGGCGGCGGCGAGCGCTCGTTCCGCGTCGGCGGTCTCGCTCGGCGACGCCAGGTCGATCTTGTTGAGCGCAACGAGGCCCGGCCGCGCCGTCAGCTCGCGGTCGTAGCTCTCCAGCTCGGAGCGCAACGAAGCCAACGTGCCGACGGCATCGGCGGCGATGTCCAGCACGTAGACCAGCAGACGGGTCCGGGAGATGTGCCGCAAGAAGTCCAGACCCAGTCCACGACCCAGGTGGGCGTCCTCGATGATGCCGGGGATGTCGGCGACGGTCAGGCGCCTCATGTCGCGCTCGAGCACGCCCAGGTTGGGGCTGAGCGTGGTGAATGGGTAATCGGCGACGGCAGGCCTGGCGTTGGAGAGCGCGGCGAGGAGGCTGGACTTGCCGGCGTTGGGATAGCCCACGAGCCCCACGTCGGCGATAGTCCTGAGCTCCAGCCTGAGCTTGCGCACCTGGCCCGGCGTGCCGTACTCGGCGAAGCGCGGCGCCCGCCGCTGCGCGCTCGCGAACGAGGCGTTGCCCCGCCCGCCCTCGCCGCCCTGCGCCACGAGCGCGGTCTCACCGACCTCCAGCAGATCGGCGACCTGCTCGCCACTGTCCGTGTCGACGGCGAGCGTCCCGACCGGCACTTCGAGCACCAGGTCCGCCCCGCCCGGGCCGCTGCGGTTGCGTCCGGCGCCCTGCTGGCCGCTGCCAGCCCGGTAGCGCCGATGGGCGGCGAGCCGCCCGAGCGCCGCCACGTCGTCGACAGCGCACAGCACCACGCTGCCGCCGTCGCCCCCGCGCCCGCCGTCGGGTCCCCCCTTGGGCATGTACTTCAGGCGCAGGAACGACATGGCGCCGTCGCCGCCCTTGCCTCCCTGTACGGTGATGTCGAGGACGTCCCGGAACCCCATGTCGCCTCCGAGGAAAACGCGGCCCCCGAGGGCCGCGCATCCGGCCGCCCGGTGCTCGGCAGAGCCAGCGCGCTGTCGCTCAGTCCGCCGCGGCCGCCTCGCCGGGGCTCTCTTCGACGCTGATGAAGCGACCCCTGCGCCCCTTGTCGGCGAAGCGCACGATGCCGTCGGACAGCGCGAACAGCGTCCAGTCCTTGCCCAGACCCACGTTGCGCCCGGGCTTGAACTTGCTGCCGCGCTGCCTCACCAGGATGTTCCCCGCACACACGGCCTGCCCGTCGAAGCGCTTCACGCCCAGCCGCTTGGACTGGCTGTC
>CAYOXR010000519.1:0-4148 GCA_964407955.1 uncultured bacterium
CGCGCGTGTCGTCGCTGGCCACGTGGAAGGGGCTGGGGACTGAACTGATCAGGGTTCCGATGACGCGGTCCTTCTTGCGGCCCAAAACCGAATCGTAGGGTCCGGTCATCCCCAGGTCGGTGATGTAGGCGGTGCCGCCGGGGAAAACCTGCTCGTCGGCGGTCTGCACGTGCGTGTGCGTGCCGATCACGGCGCTGACGCGGCCGGCGAGGTGATAGAGCATGACGCGCTTCTCGCTGGTGGCCTCCCCGTGGAAGTCGACGATCACCGACTGGCCCTCGGGCACGTCTTCGAGCACGCTGTCGACGGCTTGGAACGGGTCGTCGAGCGGGTCCATGAACACCCGCCCGATCACCTGCAAGACGGTGATGCGCTCTCCGTTGCGCGCCTCGAACGCCGCCGAACGTACGCCGGGTGTGCCGGGGGGATAGTTGGCCGCACGCAACAGCCTCGGGGTCTCCTCGACGAGCTCGAGGGCATCGGACTGGTCGAAGCCGTGGTTGCCCAGCGTCACGACGTCCACGCCGGCCGCCCGGAGCTGCTCGAAGTGGCGGCGCGTGATGCCGAAGCCTCCGGCAGCGTTCTCGCCGTTGGCGACGACGAAGTCGTACGCCTTGGCGGTCGTGGCCAGGTAAGCCTGTGCCACCTTGATGCCGGGCGTGCTGAAGACGTCGCCGATGAACAGGACGCGCACACGGCACGATACCAGGGGGCGCGCCTGGACGGCCGTGCTAGGCTTTTCTGTGCCATGGATTTCGACGCCGTCGACCGCAGCATCCTGCACCTCCTGCGTGAGGACGGCCGTGCCTCGCACGCCAGCATCGCCAAGGCCGTGGGACTGTCGGCTCCCGCCATCGGCGAACGTATCCGCAAGCTCGAGCAGGCCGGCGTCATCGAGGGGTACCGCGCCGTATTGAATCCCCACAACGTGGGGCTGCCCATCTGCGCCTTCGTGGCCATCTCGCCGCAGCCCCGCAAGAGCGCCCAGGCGCTGGTCGATCGCTTGCTGAGCCTTCCCGAGATCGAGGAGCTCCACGCCGTTGCCGGCACGTACTCCTACGTCGCCAAGGTGCGCGTCCCCTCGACCCAGGCGCTCGACGGGTTCCTGGACCGGTTGTTCATGCTGGACGGCGTCGAGCGCACCGAGACGACGATGGTGCTGCGCACGAACGCCGAGCGGCCCATGTACCTGCCCTTCGAGCCGGGGTGAGCCGCAACCACACCATCCGCGTCCTGGACGAAGCGGATCTCGATGCCCTGGACACCAGCCTGTCGCTCGCCTTCGGTGAGGTCTCGGCCGGCGCCGAGGAGCGCGTGGCACAGCACATTCGAGCGCGGCTCCCGAACACGCTGGGCAGCTTCGAGCACGGCCGTCTGGCCAGCAGCGCGCGCATGTACCCCTTCGAGATGTACGTCGGCGGGAGCCGCCAGCGGGTCGGGGGCCTTGCCAGCGTCGCCACCGTACCCTGGGCGCGTCGTCGCGGCCATGTGGCCGGCCTCCTGAAGGCGTGGTTCGAGCGGTTGCACGACGCGGGCGTGGGCTGGTGCACCGAGTACCCGTTCGAGCCCGGCTTCTACGCCCGCTACGGTTTCCAATCGGTACCCGACGGTCGCGTGCTGGAGGTGTCGCCGGCCGTGTTCGACGCCGGCCCGGCCCCGGACGCCGATCGCCTGTCCGGCGCCGATCTCGTCGCCCTCGAGCCCATCCACGCGGCCTTCGCCAGCCGTTACAGCTTCGCGTTGACCCGGGACGACGGCGCGCGGGACGGCTGGTGGCGGGTCGCACACCCCTGGACGGGCGGCGAGCGTCACGTCTACCTGCTGCAGGACGCATACCTGGTGTTCTCACGCTTCGATGACCCCGCCGACGGGTTGCGCGTGACGGACGTCGCCTGGTCCACGCCCGCGGGCCGGCAACACCTCGGCCGGTTCCTGCGTGCGTTCGACGGACAGTTCGAGCGCGTACGCGTCCATCTGCCGCCCGGCGACGCGGTGCTGCTGGATCATGAAGCGAGGCACTCGGTAGCCACGCCACTGCTGCAGGTCCGTGTGGTGGACGTCGCCACCGCGCTCGCTCCGCTCGCTGCTGCGACCCCCAGCCGCTGGCGCATCGCCTTCGAGGACGGCGACTGCCCGTGGAACGACGGCGTGTTCGACGTGCGCCTGACGCCCGATGGGTGCCGGATGACGCCCACGCGAGGCTCCGCCGACGCCCGCCTGGACGTGCGGGCGCTATGCGCCCTGGTGACGGGCGCGGCGCCGGCGTCCGCCGTGCTCGCCGACGGGCGAGCCGAAGGGGAGCCGCAAGCCCTCCGCGCCCTGGCCGAGCTCATGCGCGGCCAGCCGACGTTCCAGGCAGCGGTCGACGGCTACTAGGCGAACGACGAAGGCGCCGTCCGGGCGAGCCGCCCTGCGCGAACGCCCGCGCGGCCGGGTCGGGCGTTCACTCCTGCTGCAGCGCCTCCAGGAACCACGCCGGCAGCCGAGAGCGCTGGCGCCGCAGATAGGCCGGGAAGTCGGCGTCGAGCAGGTAGGTGACCGCATAGTCGTCCTCGCTGCGCACGGTGCGGCCGTAGGCCTGCACCACGCTCAGACAGGTCCGCCAGTCGTACCAGCCGGGGTCGAGCTCCATGCGGCGCGCCACCTGAGGGTCCCCGAGATAGGGGTAGGGGATCTTGCACAACACCTGCCAACGGGCCCGGTCCTCGGCCAGATCGATGCCTTCGGTCATGCTGGGAGACAGCAGGATGGTGGGATCACCGGACTCCAGGTGCGTCGCCAGTGCGGCGTCGCGCTCGGCGGCGTCGTGGTGGGTGACGAGGCGCCAGGCGTGCTCGCCGGGCAGGCCGCGTTCGATGGCGCCCGCGATGCGGTACGAGTGCGCGTGGATGACGCCCTTCTCGTCAGGGTGTTCCTCGCAGATGGCGGCGATGGCCTCGACCAGCCGCGGCAGTCCGGCGGCCAGGTGGTGCCGCGTCAGCCGCGCCGCCGGGCGCAGCACGAGCGGCCGGTTTCTCGCGGGGAAGCTCGACGGCGTGCGGATCACGGCCGCGTCTTCGGCGTCGATGCCCAGGCCACGAAGGAAGGTGGCGGGGTCGAGCACGGTCGCCGACAGCATGAGCACGCGCTCGGCATGGCTGAACAGCAGCTCCTCGGCGAAGGGCGCCACCTCGACCGGCTTGAACGCCAGTGTCTCCCCCGCTGCGGTCCGTCGGCGCTCCACGACCCAGTCGACGCCGTCCTGATCCCGGCTGTTGGTGAGCAGCTCGAGGCGCGCCAGCTGGCCCTCCAGCCACTGCTTGGCCTGCAGCCGGGCGAGGACCGCCGGCTCGGCCAGCTCCCCGCTGCGCAGCTCGCTATCGAGGTCCCGCCCGCGCTCCAGCAGGTCCGGCAGCAGCTCCTCCGCGAAATCGAAGTAGGCATCGTCGCCCAACGGCGGAGGCATGTGGCGTTCGATGCCGGCACGGGCCAAGGCGCTCTCGGCCAGGGTGACCTGCACGAAGCCCATCAGCGCGCCCTCGGCGTTGTGCGCCTCATCGAGCACCAGCAGCTCCCGCGCGCGAAACCCGCCGGCGTAGTTCAGCTCGGCCAGGTAGTAGGCGTAGTTCATCGTGACCGCCGAGGCAGCCATGGCCACGTCCTTGGCGGCGAAGTAGGGGCAGTCGTCGCAGGCGGGATAGCGCCGGCCGGCGATGCAGGGCGCGGCCGCGGCATGCGTGGGAACGACGAGGCAAGGGTAGTTGCTGCGGCCCTTCATGAGCGACAGCTCGGGGAAGTCACGCGTGTACTGGTCCTGCAGGACCTTCTGGGCCGTCAGGATGTAACTGGCGCCCGCCTCCCGCGCCAGCGCCACGGCGATGGCCGACTTGCCCAAGCCCGTGGGCGCCTCCACGACCACGAAGCGCTTGCCGTCCGCGAAGGCCTGCCGCGCGGCGTCGAGCGCCTCGCGCTGCCCACTGCGGAAGCTTGCGTAGGGGAAGCTGCCCGAGGGCACGGTTCAGGCTATCACGGGTCGGGACGCCGGCCCGGGCCCCGGCGGGCGCCGGCCGACGCCGTCTCGGCGGCAAGCGAACGGGCCGGCGCCGGGCCGGCCCGCCTGCTGCCGTTTCGTCGAACATGGTGCCGAGGAGGGGACTTGAACCCCTACG
>CAYOXR010000520.1:0-10724 GCA_964407955.1 uncultured bacterium
CGCGCCATCGAGGCCTGGAGCGCCGATCAAGACAGCATCTATGCCCACTACGAGACGCTCCTGGACGACGGCATCGCCCGCGAGCTGGCGCGCATCAACCTGCCGCTCAGCCTGTACACCGAGATGTACTGGCAGATCGACCTGAACAACCTGTTCCACTTCCTCAGGCTGCGCATGGACTGGCATGCACAGTACGAGATCCGCGCCTATGGCGACGTCATCGCGAGGCTGGCTCAGGCGGTCTGCCCGCTGGCCTTCGAAGCCTTCGAAGAGCACGAGCTCAACGGCCGCACCCTATCGGGCAGCGAGCTTTCCGTGGTCAGGCAGGCCCTCGATCCGGCGAAGCTCCACGCCGCCCTCGAGGCGAGCGGCCTGCGCAAGACGCGGCGCCGCGAGCTGCTGGAGAAGCTGGGGCTGGCCTCGTCGAGCCCCGGCGCCACGGCCGAGTCGGCGGCGGGGGCAGCGACTCCGGCCGCGCCGGCCGGACCGGCGCGCAGCGAGCCCGCCGTCGCCGTCGAGGGCGGCCCCGGCAGCGAAGGCGACGAGGGCTGAACCGGTCGTGCGCTACCGCATCGTGAGCATCGGTCGCCCGAAACGCGGCTTCTACGCGGACGGCTGCCGGCACTTCGCGCGCCGCCTGGACGGCCTGGCATCGCTGGAGCTGATCGAGTTGAAAGGGACCCGCACGAGCAATGTCGAGGCCGCACGCGAGGGCGACAGCGCGGCGCTGTTGGAGGCGGCCGAGGGTCGCACCGTGGCGATCGACGAGCGGGGCCGGGCCTTCGACACCCGTCACCTGGCAGCCCACATCGCCGGGCTCGAGCTCGGCGGCCAGAGCCGCCTCAGCCTGCTGATCGGCGGCGCCGAAGGGCATGCCCCCTGGCTGCTGGACCGGGCCGACGAAGCCTGGAGCCTGTCGCCGTTGACGTTGCCGCACGAGCTGGCCCGCCTGGTGCTGCTCGAGCAGCTCTACCGCGCGGAGACGCTGCGCGTCGGGCACCCCTACCACCGCGGCTGATTCGCCGCCCCCGGCGTCGCGCGACAGCGAACCTACGCTCAGCCGCCCGGCACGTGACCGTCGTCCGCCTGGGGCCGTCCGGCGTCGTCGGCCGGCACCGTTCCCTCCACCATGGCGAACAGCGTGAGCAGGTCGCTGGCCACCGCTTCCAGCGCGTCGAAGGCGGTGGGCTCGGGCTCCTCGCACAGCGCCAGCATGTGCCATCCCCCGACGACCAGGGTGGGGTGCACGTCGCGTGCCACGAGCAGCCGTTGCATGACGGCCTGCACAGGCTTGGTGAGCCATGCGCGTGCCGCTTCCTCGTCGCGCGCGAACACGCTGACTTCGGCGTCGAAGTCGGGGCGCTCGGCCAGCTCGAGCCGTCGGCTGCCGGTTCGGCCCGCCACGATCGACTCGAGCACGGGGTTGCCGCGCGGCAGGGCGCGAAGGGACGCCGCCGCCAGCGGCTCCGGCGCGCGCAGCAGCACGCCGCTCACCAGGCTCGTGACGGCGCCCGCAGGTCCCGAACGCTCCCTCTCCTGGTCGAAGAAGAACAGCGTAGGCTGGCCCTGCCGGCGCAGGCTCATCAGAGGCGAGAGCGCGCTGTCGCCAAGGTCGAACCAGTCCCGAAGGCGTGCGTCCTGGGCCGACGCATCGGCGAGCTCCAGACGCCGCGCGAACTCGCGCCACTGCTGAGCCCGCGAGGGCTTCCGTCGGCCCAAGGCGAAACGCATGGCGCCATTCAAGCACGCCCGCCGCCCACCGTCGGGTCGGCATCTTCATAGTGCCGATCGTCAGATGTTGAAGCCGAACATGCGCATCTGCTTCTTGCCGTCGTCGGTCATCTTCTGAGGCGTCCACGGCGGCGACCATACGAAATCCACCGTCACCCGCGTCACGCCGTCGACCTTCATGGCTGCGATCTCGGCATCCGACTGGATCATGTCCTGCACCGGGCAGCCCATGCTCGTCAGGGTCATATCGATGTCCACGTGGCCGTCGTCGTCGATGTCGCACCGGTAGATCAGCCCCAGGTCCACCACGTTCACGGGGATCTCCGGGTCACGCACGACCTTCAGCGCTTCGAGCACCTGCGCCTTCAACCGCTCCTTGTCGAGCCCGTCCATGGCCCACACGCTAGCAGACGGCGCCGGCCCGCCGCGTAGCGCTCAGCCTGTCTGGTCGTCCTCACGACCTGCCCGCCCCGACGCCAACATCCGCGTCACCGCGTCCTCCGCCTGGGCCACGTCGGCGGCGAGCTCGTCGCGCACCTTCACGACGCGTTCGAGCAGCGCCTCCTGGCGCTGCTTGTCGCGCCCTTCGCTGGCCGCCAGCGCCTCGCTCATCGTCGTCTCCAACCGCGCGATGCGGTCCGTGAGGCGCTTCTCGACCGCTTCCAGCGCACCGCCCACCCGCCCCTCGAGACCGCCCGAGAGCGAGCCGACACGCGAGCGCAGGTCCGCCACGGCAGAGTCGAGCAGGCCCTCCAAACGGCTGGCCTCTTCCTTCTCGCGGGCCTCGAGCCTGGCGCGCAGGGCCGTCGCCTGGCGGTCCAGGCGCGTGACCTGGCGGAGCTGCCCGGCACGGTCGATCAGCGCCGCCAGGAAGAACAGCACCACCAGCGCCACCACCGCGGCCAGCAGCACCAGCCCCAGCGGCATCGCGACCGTCGCCACCAGCAGGTCGACCGGCACCCGCGCCACCAGGACGCCCCAGTTGAGCGCCGCGACGAGCAGCGCCAACAGCACCACGATCGTCAGCACGATGCCACGGAAGCGCATAGTAAGGGGACTCTAGCAGGTGCCCCGGGGCGCCGACGCGAAGCTCACCATTCGGCGAACCGGTCTCGGTGCACCACCATGGCCAACGCCAGCGCCAGCAGCGTCGAGATCAGGCTGGTGCCGCCATAGGACACCAGCGGCAGGGTGATGCCGGTGACGGGCGCCAGGCCGAGGGTGACGCCGATGTTCACCAGCACCTGGAAGCTGATGAGGCTCATGACGCCCATGATCACGAGCTTGTCGCGGTCCTTCGGGCACTCGCTCGCCATGGCCGTGAGCCGCCAGAACAGCAGCCCGTACAGGATCAGCAGCGTCACCGAGGCGGCGAAGCCGCCCTCCTCGGCCAGCACCGGGAAGATGAAGTCGGTCTGGCGGAAGGGGATGAAGCCGAGCTGCGACTGCGTCCCCTGCTTGTACCCCTTGCCGAACAGCCCGCCCGAGCCGACCGCGATGGTCGACTGGATGACCTGATAGCCACTGCCCCGGGGATCGGCGGACGGGTTCAGGAACGAGACCAGGCGCGCGCGTTGGTAGGCGCCGAGGTGCGGCAGCACCACCGTCGGCACGGCTACACCCAGCAGCACCACGATCACTGCCAGGTGCCGCCAGGGGATGCCTCGCACCAGCATCATGCCGCCGCCGATCGCGGCGATCACCAGCGCCGTTCCCAGGTCGGGCTCGACCACCACCAGCGCCAGCGGCGGCACCAGCAGCAGAAGCGGCCGCAGGTAGCTGATGGGGCCGTGAAGCGGCCGCTCGTGCATGACCGCAGCGAGCGCCAGGATCAGCGCCAGCTTGGCGAGCTCCGACGGCTGGAAGCCCGGCAGAGGACCCAGGTACAGCCACGAGCGCGCCCCGTTCACGGTGGTGCCCATCGCCGAGACGAGCAGCAGCAGCAGCAGCGCCAGCAGGTACAGGTACGGCGTGAGGCGCGAGATGCGACGCCAGCCCAGCCACAGCACGCCGCCGGCCAGCACCAACCCCGCCACCAGGTACGCCACCTGGCGCAGGAACTCGTGGGTCGGAGCGGCGCTGCTCAGGGTGGCCAAACCCGCCCCCAGGATCAACACCACCAGCGCCGGCAGGCTGAGTTCGACGCGCGCTATGCTCGACTCTCCCCTTCCCTGGCGAGCGATTGGACCGCTCCGGCGCCAGCGTACCAGGCCTCCGCGCCGAACGCACGGCAGCCGGTAAGCGGCCGCTGCGCGCCTCGCGCCGGCGGGCCGTGGCGCCGACGCGGCGGTTCGGCTAGCGTCGGCGCCACGCGCGTGGCTCGCCCCGCCGCGGCCACTTGACACCGCTCCACATCAGCCACTCCGCAACGAGCGCGGCCACGGCCAGCACCAGCAGCAGCGCCGCCAACGGCGTACCGGGCACGGCACGGACGGCGGTCCGGGCGGCGGCGGGCGCGGCGGCAGCCGCCGCCCCTGTTGCCGCCGGCTGGCCCGCCGACGCCGCCGTCGGTCCCGGCAAGCGCGACTGCGTCTCGCTGTCCAGGCTCACCAGGATGGAGCCGCCGTTCGGCGTACGGTACGCGCCCGGGCGCAGAGCGTAGCTTTGCGACGCGCCATCGAAGGTCGTCCCCGGCGGCAGCGCGCCGCCCATCGGCACCGCCGGCGCGGCGCGCACCTCGCGCACCAGGTTGGCGATCAGTGCAGGGAAACCCGCCCGCAGCACCAGGTCCGTCTGGCCGGGGTTGAACGCCGCCTGCAGCACGCGCACGCCTTCGGCGTCGCGGTAGCGCAGCACCGGCTGCAGGTCGGCGGTGCTCGCCAGCACCTGCCAGCCGTCGCCGCTCGTCCACGCCGGACGCGCGGGATCGAGTCCGACCACGACATCCTGCAGGTCGACGAAGCGCATCAGCGGCGACGCCCGGTCGTACGCGGTCACCACCCGGTAGTCGGGCTTGGCGGCGGCGGGCGCGAACAGCAGGTAGGCGCCGGGCGCCAACGCCCCCGGGTCGCCGGCGCCGGTGAGCACCCGCAGGTCCGCGGGGATCTCGGCGGCACGCGGGTTCACGCGCACGGTGACGCCGGGCACGGCGTCGAGCGCCTTCAACACGGCGCTGTCCGCCTGCTCGACCACCGCGGTCAGCTGCCGCGCGCCGGCATACGCGACATCGTCCAGGGCAAGCGCGTCCCCTTCCGGCGGCGAGATGGCGGCACGGTAGGTCCCCTTCACGTCGGCAAGCGGGAAGGTGATGCTCCCCACGCCGCCCACCGGCACCAGCACCGTCCCGCTCGCCACCGCCGCGCCGTCGCGGGTCAGGGCGACCGGCACCTGGACGGGTCGACGGCTGTTCGAGACCACACCCACGTAGGCCTCCTGGATGCCCAGGTCGAAGGCGCTGATGCCGACGTTCACGCCGGCGCCGGCCACGTCGAAGGTGCTCACGCGGGGACCGACGACCGGCGGCTGGTCGGTGATGACGTCGATGCGGGCAGCCGGATCGATGGCCTCGGCCACCGATACCGCGCGCTGGAGATCGGCCGAGCGGTCCCCCGCCGTGAGCCGCGCGATCGCCCTCCGGACGGCCGCCCGGTCGGTGGTCAGGGCCACGATCACGCGGGCATCGAGCCCGGCACGCACCAGCGCCACCCGGCCGGCGCCGCCGACCAACCGGTCCGCGACGGCCCGCGCCTTGTCCAGACGCACGCCGTCGGGATCTCGTGCCGCCATGCTCGCCGAGGCGTCGACGATCACGATGCGATCGGGCGCGACCGCCGCGGCCAGCTGCGGCCGGGCCAACGCCAAGGCGGCCAACGCCGCGAACAGCAGTTGGGCCAGCAACAGCCAGGTGGGGGCGATGCGCCTGCGCCGCTCGGCCACCTGCCGGGCGCGCCGCCACAAGAACAGCGCCGATACCTCGGTGCGTCGCCGGCGCGAGCGCACGAAGTGCAGCAACACCACCAGCGGCAGAGCCAGCAGCGCCCACAGGAACTCGGGTGCGGCGAAGCTCAGCGGCATGGCCGAACCGGCCGCGCCATGGCGCGTCGGACCCCCGCGCGGCGCCGCTCACGAAGGCTGTCCATGTGGCGCCAGTCTAGCCCGGGTCCGCCGTTCGCACGACAAGGCGCGCGGCACGGGCCCGGTATAGCTGGAAGCATGCCCGCTGTACGGCGCCGGGCCGCGCGGCCGACGCGCCCCGGAACGCGTCCGGAGCGCCGCCGCGCCTTGGAGGTGAGCCATGACGATGCAGCCCGAGCTGCTCCCCATCGGGGCCTCCGCGCCCCCCTTCGACCTCGTCGCCACGGACGGCAGGCGCTACCGCCTGGACGACTTCGGCGCCGAGCTGTTCGTGTACGTGCAAGCCTGCAACCACTGCCCGTACGTGCTCGCCAACGTGGACCGGCTGGTGGCGCTGGCCAGGGCGTTCGAGGGTCGCGTGGACTTCGCCTTCGTCAACTCCAACGACGCCAAGACGTACCCTGACGACGCCATGGAGCCGATGCGCGCCTTCGCGTCGGAGCACGCACTGCCCTTCCCCTACCTCCGCGACGACCAGCAGAGCGTGGCCCGCGCCTATCGCACGCAACGCACGCCCGAGGTGCTGGTCTTCGACGCCGACAGGCGGCTGCGCTACCACGGCCGCATCGACGACAGCCCCAAGGACGCCGGCGCCGTCACCGACGAGACCCTGCGTTCGGCCCTCGACGCTCTCCTGGCGGGCGCCGCGGTGGCGGAGGCCGAGACCTTCGCGATGGGCTGCACGGTGAAGTGGAAGCCGGGCAACTTCCCGGAGGCGCGTTGAGCCCCGTCACTGGAGAGCGACGCAGCGCGCTCGGACGACGTGCCGTCCGGACCCGGCCCGGCCGGCCGCCAGGCGTCGAACGCAGGGTTTCCACCCGGCCGGAGCGGCCGCGGGTCGGTTCTGAGCGGGCCCACCCGCCAAGGAAAGGAGCGTCATGGACGACAGCGCGATCCGCAAGCAGCTCGAGCAGCTGATCCTCGGCCAGGGGGCGCACGTGCCCGTCGAGCGAGCCCTCGCCGACCTGCCACGAGAGCACCGCGGCACGGTGCCGCCGGGCCTGGTCCACAGCGTTTGGCAACTCCTCGAGCACATCCGCATCGCCCAGGAGGACCTCATCCAGTACGCCGTCGACCCGGCGTGGCAATCCCCCGAGTGGCCGCACGGCTATTGGCCCTCCGACCCCGAGCCTCCCGATGACGGCGCCTGGGAGCGCAGCCTGGAGGATGTTCGCAAGGGGCGGGACGCCGCCATCGCGCTCGTGCGCGATGCCGGGCGCGACCTGACGGCGCCCCTGCCGCATGCGCCGCAGCACAACCTTCTCAGGCAGCTGGTGCTGGTGGCGGACCATGCCGCCTACCACGGCGCGCAGATCGTGGACGCCCGCCGCGTGCTGGGGTCGTGGCCGCGGGCGTGACGGACGTCGCGGCGCGGCTCAGACCTGGAACACACCCAGCCTGAACGGCCCGAGCTCGCCCTCCATGGCACAGGCCTCGAGCGCCGCGATCAGGCGCGCGCGGAGCTCGAGAGGCATTACGATGGCGTCCACCCAGAGGCGCGCCGCGCCGTAGCGGATGTCGAGCGTGCGCTCGTAGCTCGCCTTGATGCGCTGGTATAGCGCCTCGAGCTCGGCTGCGTCGGGCTTCCCGCCGCTGCGTGCGAGCTGTGCCGCGCGGATGTCGAGGATGGTGCTGGCGGCCTGGTCCCCTCCCATCACCGCGTAGCGCGCGCTGGGCAGCGCGAAGACGAAGCGGGGGGCGTACGCCTTGCCGCTCATGGCGTAGTGCCCGGCGCCGTAGGAGCCGCCGAGGATGACGCTGATGCGCGGGACGACGCTGTTGCTGACGGCGTTGACCAGCTTGGCGCCGCGCCGGATGATCCCCTCCTGCTCGCTCTCGCGTCCGACCATGAAGCCGTTGACATCGTGCAGGAAGAGGATGGGCACGCCAGCCTGGTTGCAGTTCAGCACGAACCGCGCCGCCTTGTCGGCGGCCTCGGCGTAGATGACGCCGCCCACCTCCAGGCGGCCGCGGTTCTTTACCACCCGCTTCTGGTTGGCCACGATGCCCACCGGGAAGCCGCCCACGCGAGCGGTCCCGCACACCAGGGTGCGGCCGTAGCGGGCCTTGTACTCGTCGAATCGCGAACCGTCGACCAGGCGAGCGATGACCTCGCGCGCCTCGTAGGGCTGGCTGCCGCCGTCGAGCGGGAGGATCCCTTCAAGATCCTCCGCTTTCTCGGCGGGTGCCTCGGCTTGGCGCCGATCGCGCGCCCAGGGGGCCGGCGTGGGCTCGGCGTAGCCGGCGGCGAGGCGCCTCAGGCGCGCCAGAGCATGGGCGTCGTCGGGTTCCAGGTAGTCGACGGTGCCGGAGACCTCGGCGTGCATGACGGCGCCGCCGAGCTCCTCGCTCGCCACGCTCTGGCCGATCGCCGCCTTGACGAGCGCAGGCCCGGCCAGGTACAGGCCCGAGCCCTCGGTCATCACCAGCGTGTCGCACATCACGGGCAAGTAGGCGCCGCCCGCCACGCAGTTCCCCATGATGGCGGCCAGCTGCGGGATGCCCAGCGCGCTCATGCGGGCGTTGAGGTAGAAGACCCGCCCGAAGTCGTCCTGATCCGGGAAGATCTCGTCTTGGAGAGGCAGGAACACGCCTGCCGAGTCGACCAGGTAGATCGTCGGCAAGCGGTTCTCCAGCGCCATCGTCTGCGCCCGGATCACCTTCTTGGCGGTGATGGGGAAGAACGCGCCGGCCTTGACGGTGGCGTCGTTGACGATCACCATCCACGGGCGGCCATGGATGCGGCCGATGCCCGTGACCACCCCACCGGCGGGCGCGCCGCCCTCCTCGGCGTACATCTCCCAACCGGCGAAGGCCATCAGCTCGTCGAAGGCCGCGCCCTCGTCGAGCAACGCGTCGAGGCGCTCGCGCGCGGTCATGCGGCCCTTGTCGTGCTGGCGGCGCTGCGCGCGCTCACCGCCGCCTTGGGCGAGCCCCTCGCGCTCGGCGCTGAGGCGCGCGCCCTCGGAGCGCCAGTCCTTGCGGTTGCGCCGGTACGGGGCCGTACGCCGACGCTCGAGCGTCAGCTCGGTCGCCAGGCGGCTCTCCGGCGCCTCGCCGGCCTTTCGCCCGGCCACCTCAGTGGGCGTGGGTCGCCATCACCACGAGCAGGCCGCCACCGGCATTCTCGAGGTGATGCCGGCTCCCCGCGGGCACGGTGATCAGCCGACCGGTTCCGACGCGCTCGCTACCGCCGTCGTGGCGGAGCAGCACCTCTCCTTCCAGGACCTGGTAGATGCAGCTCGCCCCGAAGGTCTGATCCTCGTCTTTCTGGCCGGCCTCGAAACACAGGAGCGACACGCTCAGGTCGCCCCCGGCCGCCAGCTCGGTCTTCTGCACGGCGTCGAGCGAGAAGCGACGGGCGTCGGCGATGGTTGTGATCTTCACGGTGGCGTCCTCCAAGTTCCTCGTTGCGGGCGTCTCGGCAACCGAACGCTGTGCCTCGGCCACCATTCTGCGGTTTGTGGATAACCCGCTGCAATCTGTGGAAAACCGGCCCCTCTTGACAAACCCACTCGATATCTGCTAGGCGCTCCGCGCCGGGCCGATCCCGACAAATGCCGTCCTGGTCGGCCCGAATGCCCCTCGTCGTAGGCTCACTCCCCTCCTGGCCGCACGCGCGCGAGTTATCCACAGGCGTGTGGAGAATCGGCCGCGATTGTGGAAAAGCCGGCGACATCACGCGCCCTGGGCGGCTCGCACGAACGCCGCGACCCGCTCGGGGTCCTTCAGCCCGGGCGCGGACTCAACGCCCGACGCCACGTCCACCGCGTACGGCCGCAGCGCCCGCACGCCCCGGGCCACCGTCTCGGGCGTGATCCCGCCTGCCAGGATGAGACGCGGATGCCCCTTCCACGCCCCCGCCTGCGACCAGTCGAACGCCTCGCCCGAGCCCGGCACCGGTGCGTCGAGCATGAACGCGTCGGCGGGGTAGTCGGCGAGCGACTCCGGCGTCATGGCGCGCACGAAGGGCAGCGCCCGGATCACCGGCACCTCGCTGCGCACCGCCGCTGCGTAGGCCGGCGGCTCGTCGCCGTGGAGCTGAACCGCACCCAGCCGCAGCCGGCGCACCGTGGCCAGCAGCTCCTCCAGCGGAGCGTCCACGAAGACGCCCACCACCGTGACCAGCGGCCCCACCACGGCGAGGATCTCGGCGGCGACGGACGGGCTCACGCGCCGTTTGGAGCGCGGCGCGAAGTTGATGCCGATGGCCTGGGCGCCGGCCGCCTCCACCATGCGCCCGTCCTCGGGCCGCGTGATGCCGCAGATCTTGACGCGCACGTGTCCCGGCACGCTGTCATTATGGCCGCTGCCGCCGCTCATGCCGGTACGTGTCCGGCCACGACCTCGACGGTGGCGGCGAGCGCGGAGGCCAGCAGCCCCGAGCGCAGCCCCGCCTGCCGCACCTCGATCTCGGCGTCGCCCTTCGACAGCGCCTCGATCTGCACGACGCCGTCGCCGACGTGGCAGCGCACCTCGCGCACGCGCTGCGCCTTGCTGCGCTCCAGGTACTCGGCCAGCCTGAGCAGCCCCGCCAGCACCGCCAGGCGCTCCATGTCGCCCGCCTCCAGCACGCCGCCGAGCCCCAGGTCGGCGGGCGAGCCGCGGCGGTGGTAACGCACCATCAACGCCACCATCACCTGCTCGCGGTGACTGTATCCGGGCAGCGCCCGGCCCATCACCAGGTACATGCCGTGCTTGTGGTGGGCGTAGTAGTCCACCGCCATGCCGATGTCGTGCACCAGCGCCGCCGACCCGAGCAGCTCGCGCTCCGGATCGCCCAGGCCGTGCAGCGGCCTCAACTGGTCGAAGAGCTGAAGCGCAAGGAGGCGCACGTGAAGGTTGTGGGCCGGGTAGTCGTAGTACTCGCGCATCAGGTTGAGTGCGCTGAACTCGCGCAGGTCGGGCGCCAGGTGATC
>CAYOXR010000521.1:0-3726 GCA_964407955.1 uncultured bacterium
GATCGCCCCCTGGGACGTCACGCCCTCCGCGCACGGTCGCATCGAACAGATCGTTGTGCACGGCGATAGTCTCGAAGGCGATCTGCTCGGTGATTCTCCCGACCGCACGGTGAGCGTGTACCTGCCTCCCGGCTACGACCGGCACACCGAGGTCCGCTATCCCGCGCTCTACCTCCTGCATGGCATCGACGCTACGAACACCCTGTGGGTCGGGGAAGGGTACCTGCGCGGACTGAACATCGCCACCGTCGCCGACAACCTCATCTCGACGCATCGCATGCAACCGATGATCATCGTGATGCCCGACGCGTCCAACCGCTACGGCGGCAGCTTCTACACCGATTCACCGGTCACGGGGAACTGGGACGAGTTCGTGGCACGCGACCTGGTCGCGTACGTCGACACCCACTTCCGGACGATCGCCCGACCCGAAAGCCGCGGGCGGATTCTAGGGATCGTTGCACCACCGGGCGGTTGGCGTCCTAGGCTGAGTTCCTCGCAGGAGGTCAGGCATGGGGCGTGGTGGTGCGTTCGGGTCGAAGGGCCGGCGGCTGTCGATGGCGGAGCGCAGCGAGATCCGTCGATTGGTCGCCATGGGACTGAAGTTCCAGGATGTGGCGGATCGCGTTCGTTGCTCGAGGAAGTCGGTGCAGCGCCTGATGAACGGCTTCATGGATCCTCCACCGGCGTGGGTGTACGTTTCGGAGAAACGCCTGACGTACGCCGACCGGGAGGAGATTTCCCGTGGGCTGCGCGCTGGTGAGTCGTTCCGCGCCATCGCCCGGCGCCTGAACCGAGCCGCCTCCACCGTCAGCCGCGAGGTGAACGCCAACGGCGGTCGCAAGGGCTACCGGGCGTGGCGCGCCACGAAGGCGGCGGTGCAGGGAGCCAAGTGCCCGAAGCCCAGGAAGATCTTCTCCTCACCGCAGCTTCTCAAGGCGGTGAACGAGCGGCTGGCGAAGCGCTGGTCGCCGGAGCAGATCTCGGTGAGCTTGCGCCGGACCTATCCTGGGGACATCAGCATGCAGGTGAGTCCCGAGATCATCTACCAGGCGCTGTACTTGCAGGCGCGCGGCAGCCTCAAGGCCGAGGTGAAGCGCTGGCTGCGCACTGGGCGCGTCATGAGGAAGGCGCGCGGGCGTTTCGCCAAGGCCGGGCGCATCAAGGACATGGTGCTGATCAGTGAACGGCCCGCCGAAGCCGAGGACCGCGCCGTGCCCGGCCACTGGGAGGGGGACCTCTTGCTTGGCAAGGCCGGTGGCTCGGCTGTCGGCACGCTGGTGGAGCGCTCCACGCGTTTCGTGATGCTGATGCGCCTCCCGGAAGGTAAGACTGCTGCGCGCGTCAACGAGGCATTGATCGCTGCCATCCAGCGGCTCCCCGACGAGTTGAAGCGCAGCCTGACCTGGGATCAGGGCAAGGAGTTGGCGGAGCACAAGGCGTTCACCGTCGCCACCGGCGTGCAGGTGTACTTCTGCGACCCACGAAGCCCCTGGCAGCGGGGCAGCAACGAGAACACCAACGGGCTCCTCCGGCAGTACCTACCCAAGAACGTCGACTTCAACCCCATCACTCAAGAGCAGCTCGACGCCATCGCCGCAGAGCTCAACACCCGACCCCGCAAGACCCTAGACTGGGCTACGCCAGCCCAGGCGCTCTCCGCCATCGTTGCAACGATCCCTTGAGACCGTGTCCCCTTTCGTGGACACGGTTCTCTTCGAGGTTCGGCCTCATGTAAACGCCCTGCAATCGCCGGCGCGTGCTTCGTAGGGCTTCAACCGACCTCAGATGGCTCGTTCCCGGAACTCTCCACACAGCTCGCAGGAGGGGGATAGCTCGTCGAGAAGGATCCTGACTGTGAGCGAGCCAGCTGGGTGCAGGATTGCTCGACGGCCTTGCCATTGCAGAGCTCTCGTTCCAGGACGTCGCCGCTCAACCATGCGCCCCGTCTGGCGCCGCGTCGACGTGCAAGACCGTGGTGTCCTGCGGCCCGCTCTGGCGCCGAGTCTGAGGTGTGGGCTGTTTCGGAGCCACAAGGCTGTGTCCGTCCTGTGAATGATTCCAGCGTGAAGGCGCGCCATGCCGGGTAGCTTGGGATGACTGGGGGCGCCGGAGAGCGACGCACTGGGGTGCGATCGTGGAGTCCCCAGGCTAAGCGACGGTGGCGCCGTGATCGAGTCCTTAGCGTCATACAAAACCTGCATCGCCCGCATCACGGAAGCGTGGGCAGCCTTCCAGGCCAGACGTCTGGAGCGTCTCGCCCAGCAGGCTCGGTACGGTGAGGCGGCCGAGAAGGTCGCCGAGGACATCCTCGAGGATCTCTTCGCCGGGGTTCTCGACTGGTCCCTCTCAGACATCAACCACCAGGTCGAGTATGCGGACATCACGCTGACGCGCTTCGGGATCAAGGAACTCATCATCGAGACCAAGCGGCCCGGCGCGCTGGCATGGAACAGGCACGCAGTCGACGTCGCCCTGGAGCAAGCCCTGCGCTACGCGCACGAACAGAAGGTCCGAGCCGTCGCGGTCAGCGACGGGACCATGCTCTACGCGGCGGATCTGCAACACGGAGGGCTTGCTGACCGCGTCTTCTGCTCGCTCGAAAGCACGGCGCCCGTGCACGACCTGTGGTGGTTGAGCATGGACGGCCTCTACCGGCCACGCGCCGACCCCTCCGATGCAGCACTCCGTCTCCTCCCCGAGACGCCGTTGGTCCCCACACGTGAGCCTGGCGAGGCTGCCGCGGCCCTCCTTCACCCCAAGTACCACCTGCCGTCGTGGTGTTTCGCCTATGTGGGCAACGCGGCCAAGACCTCGACGTGGAAGCTGCCATACCTCCACGCGGACGGCACCCTCGACGACAGGCGCCTGCCCAAGGCCATCCAGTCGATCCTCAGCAACTACCGCGGGGCAAGAGTCAGCTCCATCCCCGAACCGGCGATCCCCGCCGTCCTCGTGCGCCTTGGCAAGGCCGCCCACCGGGCTGGGAAGATGCCTGGTCAGAACGGGAACCCCGCACAGGCATACGCCGAGCTCGCAGACGCATTGGAGCAACTGAGCCAGCTCGACGCCATCAAGGACGCCTAGAGCGCCTTCGCCCGCCCCCGGGGCGCTGCCCTCGTCGAGGCCAGACCCATGACATACGTGGCGAGGAAGATTAGCCCGAAGGGAATCCACGTTCCCAGAGGGCTCGTGAACATCTCGAGGCTCCCGTAGATGATGACCGCCACCACGACGAAGTCCACGACCATGACGAACGCCACGAACCCCACCGCGGCGAGCCACGGCGCTGCGGTGGGCACCCTCCGGAAGTACGCCGAAGACACCGCAACGAAGAACAAAGGCGCCAGCACGGCATGGACCAGCATGGCGTTCCCCTCGGACATGGTGGCCATGCCGATGCCCATCGTGGCGGCGCACAATGCCCAGCCCACGAACGCATGGGCCAGCAGAGTGCCGACTCTACTGAAGGCCATGGGACCGCCTCCCGTCTCCCGCGGGTGGACTGCTCGAACGGTTCCCGACAAACGTGGCGACCGCGCTCAATGTGCGATGCCTGCGGGAAGTCTTCTCGAGACTAGCGGGAACCATGCGCCACGTCATCGGTCGATCCCCGACAGGGATTGTGGAAGAATCCGGAAGCCACCAGGGCAACCGTTAGCTCTTCTACCGACCAGTGAAGAGCTCGGCTTCAAGCCCGACGTGTCGCGCGGCGCCAGCTTGTCT
>CAYOXR010000522.1:0-5473 GCA_964407955.1 uncultured bacterium
ATCGACCCCGAGAACATGTTCGAGTTCTGGGACTGGGTCGGTGGGCGCTACTCGCTGTGGTCGGCGATCGGGCTGTCCATCGCGCTGTACGTCGGCTTCGACAACTTCGAGCGCCTGCTGGCGGGCGCCCACGCCGTCGACGAGCACTTCCGCAGCACCCCGCTGGAACGCAATATCCCGGTGATCATGGGGCTGCTGGGCATCTGGTACGGCAACTTCTTCGGCGCCGAGACGCACGCCATCCTGCCCTACGACGAGACCCTCGAGTTCTTCCCCAGCTACTTCCAGCAGGGCGACATGGAGTCCAACGGCAAGAGCGTCACCCGCGGCGGCGAGCGCGTCGACTACGGCACCGGCCCCATCGTCTGGGGCCAACCGGGGACCAACGGCCAGCACGCCTTCTACCAGCTCATCCACCAGGGCACCAGGCTGATCCCCGCCGACTTCCTGGCGCCCGCCCGCAGCCATCACCCCGTCGGCCGCCACCACCCCATCCTGCTCGCCAACTTCTTCGCCCAGACCGAGGCGCTCATGCGCGGCCGCACGCCCGAGGAGACGCGCGCCGAGCTGGACGGGGAAGGCGAGGACGGGGCGCGTGTCGATCTGCTCACGGCGGCCAAGACCTTCGAGGGCAACCGGCCCACCAACTCCATCCTGTTCGAGAAGCTCACGCCCGATACGCTGGGCAAGCTCATCGCACTCTACGAGCACAAGATCTTCACCCAGGGCGCCATCTGGGACATCGACAGCTTCGACCAGATGGGCGTCGAGCTCGGCAAGCAGCTCGCCAAGGCGGTGCTGCCCGAGCTGGATGGCGACGCGCCGGTCACCAGCCACGACAGCTCCACCAACGGGCTCATCAACGCCTACAAGGAGCTGCGCGGCGGCTGAGCGCGCGGACCTCCGCGTGGGCGGTCCCGGCCTCGTCGCCGAGAGGTTGAGAGCCGGCCGGGTCGACGAGATCCGCCTTTCCCTGACGCCGGTGGGGGTGGGCGGCGGGATTGCGGCGCTGCCGGCGGGACAGCGGTTGCGACTGGCGCTGCTCGACGAGCGCCGCTTCGACGGCGGCGTGGTCTCCATCCGCTACAGAACCGGTGGTTGAGCCGGCGCCCGAGCGGCCGCCGCCGTCCCGCGCGTTTCGACGGGCTCTCGCGCCGCTATGCTCGGAAGCGCCCGACCGGGCACGCCTTTCAGGACGGGTAGGGGGCGCTGTCGACGTAGATGGCGAGCGAGTCGATGCCGCCGCCAGACACGGTGAGGACCTCGGCGATCTCGCTGGTGAACGGGTGCCCGACCGGCGGCCGCAGGCGGTAACGCGTGAGCGCGCACGCCGCCCGCCCGTCGACCAGCAGGGCGATCAGCTCGACGCCGTCGATCATGCCGTAGAAGCCCCGCGTCGACTCCAGGAAGGCGTCCCTTCACTCCACCCGCTACACGGGCGCGCCGTGGCTGACGAAGACGACGTCGCCCGCGAAGCGGCGCTGCCATTGGCCGCCGGCCCGCAGGTCGGCGAAGTAGGCCTCGATGGTCCCTCTGGTGTCCAGGTGGCGGCTCCTCTCGCGTGCGCGTGCGCAACGGCTCACGGCCTCAGCTCGGTTCTCATGCGCTCGGCGTCGGCCGCCCACGGGTCGGGGCCGGGCGCCTCGCCTGCGGCGACGCTCGCCAGCCGCGGCAGGTAGTGGCCCCAGCCGCGGTCGTGCGAGCCCGCGCTGCGCACGCTCGGCAGGTGATGGTGGCGGAGGCGGAGCAACGTGCCCGCGGGGACGCCAACGAGCTCGTAGCTGACGATGGTCGAGCCGGGCGGGACGGTGGCGCGCGCGTAGCCTTCCCAGCCCCAGGTGTGGGCGAGTCGGAGCGGAGGCTCGAGCTCCACGAACTCGCCGCTGGCGACCTGCCCCGGCACCACCTCGAGGCGATAGGCGCCGCCGGGCACGAGGTCGAACGCGGCGGACACGCCCATCCAGCGGGTCACCCTGCCTTGATCGCTCAGTAAGCTCCACACCGCGTCGAGGGGGGCCGCGATGACGATCTCGCGCGCCAGGCTCAGCCGTTCGGTCATCCGCAGCGCACCGGAGCGCGGCGCGGCGCCGGAGCCGGGTCCCTCCTCGGCGGCTCGCCGGAGGCGCCCGAGTTGGGCGTCCCAGACGCCTTCGACGAACAGTACTGCCGCGGCCAGGCCCTGGCGCCGGGCGCGGTACAGCCGGCGGGTGCCCTGGCGTCGCTCGCCGATCAGCCCGGCGCGCTTGAGGGCGCTCAGGTGCTGGGAGACGGCAGGCCTGGTGACGGCGAAATGCTCGGCGATCTCGCCGGCGGTGAGCTCGTCGTCTGCGACGAGCTCGAGGATGCGCCGCCGGTTGGGATCGGCGATGGCCTTGAACGGTGCCTCCACGAGTCCTATATTTAGCAGATACTTACGTTAGCTTCAACTAACGTTATGGAGAATCACGAGGACCATCCCTTGGCCTTCGATCCGACCACCGCGACGCGGATCAGGAAGCTCCTGGCAGCCCAAACGGACGTCGTCGAGAAGCCCATGGTCGGCGGCGGCCTGGGGTTCCTGGTGAACGGCCGCCTGTGCTTTGGGGTGAGCGCGCGCGGGCTCACCGTGCGGGTCGGACCGGACGCCAGAGCCGGAGCGCTCGCCGCGCCGCATGTCCGTCCCCTGCGCCTGGGCGGCCGCGACGCGACAGCGTTCGTGGTGGTCGAGCAAGGCGGCTACGCCAGCGATGAGGCGCTGCGCGGCTGGCTCGAGCGCGGCCTCGAGTTCGTCGCGACCCTTCCGGCGGGCCGCGCCACGCCCTAGGCCCGCTCAGCCAACAGGCGCAGCAGGACACCGTCCGCGCGAGGCCGGGTCGACGCGTTGCCGACCGGTCTATGCTGGGGTAACGGACGTCTTGGCGGGGGCCGGCCGGAGGTGAGCGATGAGCACGGGACGGAGTGCACGCATGCTTCTCGTCCTGCTGTTCTTGTCGGCGGCGGTCCTCGCAGGCTGCGGCCCCTCACAGCGAGAACGGGACCTGGCAGCGTCCAATCGCGACCTCACCCAACAGCTCGGCGACCTGAAGGTTCAGCTCGCAGACGCGCAGCAGGCGGGTGAGCAGGCACGCAGCGACCTGGACAAGGCCAAGCGGGAGCGCGACTCCGCCAAGAAGGACCTCGCCGACACTGCGGAGCAGGCGGCGATGATCGCCAAGGAGCGCGATCAGGCCCTCGACGCGTTGTCGTCCGCACGGACCCAGATCGATACGCTGACCCGACAGCGGGACGGTGCGAGGTCGGCGCTGGAAGCAGCGACCGCCTCCGCGGCCCAAACCGCAACGCTCCAGACCCGCGTGACGGACCTGCAGACGCAGCTGGACGCCGCGAATGAGAGCGTGTCCGGCCTCCAGAGCCAACTCACCGACACCCTGGACGCCCTGGGCAAGCTCCGGGACGAACGGGGTACGTTGACCTCGGAGCTCGCCCAGGCGCGAACCGACCGCGACAACCTGCAGGCGCGACTCACGCAGACGCAGCAGGCGACGGACGCGCTGCGGGCACGACTGACGCAAGTGCAAGGCGAGCAGGTCACGCTGCAGTCGCAGCTCGCCGCCACCCGACAACATCGCAGCGAGCTGGCGCAACAGCTCCAGGAGACGACGGGAAACCTCCAGGCGGCCCGGGACCGCGCCGCGACACTCACGCGCGACCTGCGGACGCTCGTGGCGAGCGAACGAGGCTTGCAGCAGCTGACCCAAGCGCAGAAGAACGAGCTCTCGGATGTGCACCAGCGCCTGGAGGAGGCGCAGGGACAGGTCGCCCGGCTAACCGGCGCCCGGGGTATCTACACCGTGCAGTGGGCCGACTCGTTGTGGTCGATCGCCGAGTTCTTCTACCACGATGGTAGTCGCTGGCCCGCCATCCTGGAGGCCAACCGCCACCTGATCGACGAACCCGACCTCATCTTCCCGGACATGGTGTTGATCGTGCCTGAGGTCGAACCTTCGTCCTGACGCCGGTCCCCACCGGACCCTACGTCGGCGCCGCCTCGCTGCGCAGCCCCCTTACCGCCGAGGCTAGCGCTTCCAGGCACGCTTCCTCCGACAGCTCGGTGGCGTCCAGCACCAGATGGTAGCCGCGAACGTCGTTTGGATCCCTGTCGTAGAGCCGGCGCAGGTAGGCGCGGCGAGCGGCGTCGGTGCGCTCGAGACCCCGGCGCGCGGCAACGCGGTCGAGGCCCTCGGTCCGCATCAGCGCCTCCACGCGCTTCTCCAGCGGGCCGGTGAGACGCACCCGCAGCACCCCCGGCCGGTCCGCCAGCGCCACCGCCGCACCGTGCCCGACGATCACCGCGCCGGTCGAGCCGGCAACCCCGGCGAGCGCGCGGCGCACCCGGTCGACGTAGTCACGGGCGGCCATGGCCGCCTGGTTGCCCACCATCCCCTGGATGCCGAAGAGCGCCGAGCTGGCGCTCAACTCTGCCAGCAGGCGCAGCAGCGGGCCGCCCTCGTGCTCCCCGAACGAGCCCTCCAGCTCCTCGATGACGCGGCCCTCGAGCTCTAGGGGGATGGCGCGGTCGATGAAGGGCACGCCCAGCCGCTCGGCCAGCGCCGCGCCGATGGCGCTCTCGCCGACGCCTGCGGCCGCCGAGATGGCCACCACCGGCCTCGGCACGCCGGACGCGAGGTCGGCTGGCGCGTGTCTGGCGGACGCGTGCGCCCCGGCGGCGGGCGCCGACGACTCGTGGGCCGAGGGCTGTCCCGCCGCCGCGTCGGGCCCGGCCACCGCGCCGCGGGCCGCCAGCGCCCGCTCCACCCCGACCGACCCGGAGGGGGCCGCCGCCGGCTCGGGGACCTCCTCGTGCACGTAGCGACCTCCGCGTACCCAGGAGGCGATGGCGGCGACGATCATCATGATCATCGCGAAGGTGAACGTCACGTGCATGCCGTCCATGAACGGCACCGAGATCAGGTGCGGGAAGAACACCTTGCCTGTGATGGTGGCCGCCTTGTCGGCCGGGATGCCCTGCAACACCGGCCCCAGCAGCGACTGCATGGGGTTGTAGCCGAGGAAGGCCGCGAACAGGCTGCCGACCGGCGGCAGGTTGGCGATCTGCCTCGCCGCGGCCGCGGGCACGTCCTGCGCGGTGAGCCCCTGATACAGCGTGGTGGGCAGCGTGGCCGCCAGCCCGGTGACCATCAGCGAGAAGAACAGCCCGATCGACAGGTTCATCCCCGCGTTCTGGAACGTCGCCCGCATGCCCGACGCCACCCCGCGCTCGGAAGCGGGTACCGAGTTCATGATCCCGGCCGTGTTGGGCGCCGAGAACAGGCCCATGGCAAGGCCGTTGGCGAGCAGCAGCAGCCCGAACCACAGGTAGTGGAAGTTGGCCGGCAACAGCAGCATCAGCGCGAAGGTCCCCGCCGCGGCCGCCATCCCACCGGTGGCGAAGGGGCGCGCGCCGAAGCGGTCGGAGAGCCAGCCCGACAACGGC
>CAYOXR010000523.1:0-16117 GCA_964407955.1 uncultured bacterium
CCCGACGAGGTGGTCGTGGTGGTCACCGTGAAGCACGCCAGTACGGGGAGCTTCCAGCCGGCCGCGCAGTACGCCACGGACACCGGCCTGTCGGCGTCGCTCAGCTATCAGGAGAAGAACTTCCTCGGCCGCGACCACCACATCAGCGTCGATCTCACCGGCAAGAGCACCGATCTCGGCATCATGCTCGGTGGAAGCGTGCGCTACGACATCCCGTGGCTCTACATCCCCGTCGACGACTTCGAGACGAAGCCGACCTCCTACTCCATCCAGGTGTTCAGCAACGTGGTGAACAACCAGCCGCTGAGCGCGGCGGACGGCAGTACCACCGTCAACTACCCCGGACTGCCGGCAAGCGACGCCAACACCGTGAAGATCGGCCAGTACACGGTCCGCAACACCGGCCTGGGCGTGAGCGTGTCGCGCCAGATCTATCCGCACACCTCCATGTCGCTCTCCGGAAGCGCCGCCTACGCGATCTACAAGCTCGAACCGCCGAGCACGAGCTGCACCATCAGCGGAACGACGGTGACCAACGGCTCGGCGTGCTCCTTGCCGTCGTCCGACGCACTGTCGTACCTGCCCACCAGCGGCATCAGCACCTTCTTCAGCTCCGGCGTCACGTTCGACAACCGCGACGATCCCGACTTCCCGACGACCGGCATCCATGCCTACGGGAACTACGGCGTGGGGATCGGCAGCGACTACACCAGCCCGAGCAGCGGTTTACGGCAGACCTACAGCTACCAGCAGATCACGGGAGGCATCCGCACCTACATCAAGCTGGCGAAGCTCGACCCGAAGCAGATCAAGAACCCCAACCACGTGTTCGCGGTGCGCCTCGACGCCGGCACCCAGATCGGCAACGACTACCCGAGCGCGAAGGAGTTCCAGGTAGGGCAGACCAGCCTGACCCAGACCCTGATCCGCGGCTACACCAGCAGCGACTTCAACCTGTCGAAGACCTACGTCACCAGCTCGTTCGAGTACCGCTACAACTTCCACCTGAGCACTGCCGCGACGCAGACGGTGATCGGGGTGGTCTTCGTCGACGCAGGCTGGGCATCGAGCGTGCCCGGATTCAACGACTACCAGACGCCGATCTTCGCGGGGGCCGGCGTCGGGGTGCAGATCAACCTGGGCTTCGGCGGGGTCGTGCTGCCGGCCATCCGCATGGACTACGGGTTCAGTCAGCGCCACCCGACCGGCGTCTTCGGCTTCCGGGTGGGGCCTGTGTTCTGACGACGGCGAGCGCCTCGCCGCACCCGGCCCTGCCGCGCGGCGGTGGCGGCGTGCTACTCGCCTGCGACGTCCCGGAGCGTCTGCATGTCGGTGAGGCGGATCTTGCCGTAGCCGGCATCGATCGCGCCCATGCGCACCAGCTCGCCGACCACCTTGGTCACCGTCTCGCGCACCGAGCCCACGGCGGCGGCAAGCTCGTCGTGCGTGATGTGCACCACGTGCAGGCCGTCGTCGTCGACGGACGCGAGGTCGCTCGTGCCCAGCTCCAGCAGTTCGGCCGCGATGCGTGAGCGCAGGCGCTTGCCCGCCAGGCGGTTGAGCGCCCGGTACAGGCCCTCGACCACGACGACCAGGTGCATCAGGACCTCACGGTCCTGGTCGCGGCTCAGCGTCGCGGCGTCGAGGACATCGATCTCGGTGTCGGTCACGGCCTCTGCGAAATAGCGCCGTGGTTCCGAGGTGAGGGACTCCTCCCCGAAGAAGCCGCCCGGCTTGACGTAGCGGAGGGTGAGGCCGTTGCCCTCGTCGTCGACCATGTGGATGCGCACCAGGCCGCTGCGCACGCGAAACAAGAACTCGGGCCCGCCGGGGAAGAGGACGACCTCACCGGCCTGATGCCCACGCACGTCCACGACGCCGGTGCCGCTGAAGGATTGGCTCATGGCGTCCGCCTGCCTTCCCGTCCCCATCCGAACACCCGGCCTTTGTGAAACCCGCCCACAAATCGAGGATACCGCCGGCTCGCCGGCCCGAAAAACGCGCACGTTACGAAGCGGCCGAGCCGCGACGGGCGGTACAATGGGGATCCACGTCGGGCACGTACTTGCGGGAGGGCGGTATGCGTATCGAGGTGCCACGGGAAGCGGAACGGCTCGGCGCGACGCTGCTGTATGGCGTTCAGCGCGTGTACGAGCTCGATGCCGGGCTGGTGCGCGCGCCTGCGGACGCCGTCGATCAGATCATCGCGCCGGTCGCCTACGAAGCCATCGAGGCGGTGTGCAGCCAGATGGCGGTGGTGGTGCCGATCAAGGGCGAGCGGATCAAGCTCCTCGAGGGCGTTCTGGCGGGCATCCCTCATTCCTGCCTGGTCGTGGTGGTGTCGAACAGCGACCGCGAGCCGATCGATCGCTTCACGCTCGAGCTCAACGCGGTGCTCAAGTACCGGCGCTTCACGGGCAAGCGGATCGTGGTGGTCCACCAGCGCGATCCCAAGATCGGCGAGGGGCTGGCTGCCGCCGGGTACCCCAGCCTGCTGGACGACAGCGGCTGTGTGAAGAACGGCAAGGCCGAGGGCATGCTGATCGCCATGCTGCTCGCGGCGCTGGCGGGCAAGCGCTATATCGGCTTCATCGACTCCGACAACTACTTGCCCGGCGCCGTGAACGAGTACGTCCGCGAGTTCGCCGCGGGGCTGCTGGCGCGCCGTTCGGACTACGCCATGGTGCGCATCGACTGGCACAGCAAGCCCAAGATCGTTCGCGACGCGCTCTTCTTCGCCAAGTTCGGCCGCGCCACCGTGGTCACCAATCGCTTCCTGAACGCCCTCATCGCCTACTACACCGGCTTCGAGACGGAGGTCGTCCGCACCGGCAACTCCGGCGAGCACGCCATGACCATGGATCTGGCGTTGAGGCTGTCCTACGCCTCGGGCTACGCCATCGAGACGCGCCACTTCATCGACCTGCTCGAGCGCTATGGCAGCATCCTGGAGAACCCCAGCCGCGACGTCCTGGACCAGTACGTCGAGGTATTCCAGATCGAATCGCGCAATCCGCACATGCACGACATCAGCAAGGGCGACGCGCACATCGGGGCCATGGTGCTGGCGTCGCTGGGGGTGATCCACGCGTCGCCGATCTGCCCGCCGGAGCTCAAGCAGGACATCGAGGCGGAGCTGCGCCGTCGCCGCCTGCTCGCCAAGGACGCGAGCCCGCCGGCGCCGCTGCTGTATCCGCCGCTCCGCGACGTGTCCTTCGAGGCCCTGGCCGAGACGCTGGCCAACGAGCCCTTCGCCGGCGCGCTGCTGGAGTGACGTGGCGAGCCGGCGGCGGCCCGCGCCCCCCTTCGTGCTCTTCACCGACCTCGACGGCACCGTGCTGGACGAGGACTACCGGCCGGGCCCGGCGGAGGGAGCGCTGCGCCGCTTGACGGCGGCGGCCGTGCCGGTGGTGTTCTGCTCGTCCAAGACACGTGCCGAGCAGGAGGCCCTGCGCGCGCTACTGGACGTCGGCGGGCCCTTCATCGTCGAGAACGGCTCGGCCGTGCTGCTGCCGCCACCGTGCGCCGACCTGCCCCAGGAGGGCGGGCTGGGCGTCCAGCTGCTGGGCGTCACGGCGGCTCGGTGCCGCGCCGCGGCCCTCGCTGCCCGCGCCGCGCTGGGGCTGTCGTTTCGCACCTACCACGAGATGGACGCCGCCGAGATCGCGGCCGTCACGGGACTGGACGTGGCGGCAGCGGCGCGCGCCCGGCAGCGCCAGTACAGCGAAACGCTGGTCGGCCTGCGGGCCGGCGACGCCGAGCGGCTCGGCCGAGCACTCGAGCGCGACGGGCTGAACCTGAGCTCCGGCGGCAGGCACCACACCGTCAGCGGTGCCGGCGCCGACAAGGGAGCGGCGCTGCGGTGGCTGATGGCGCGCCTGCGCCGGCGCTACCGCCGACCGGACCTGGCGGCCGTGGCGGTGGGGGACAGCGCCAACGACGTGCCGATGCTGCTCGCGGCCGACGCGGCCTACCTGGTCGCGCGTCGCGACGGCGCAGCACCGGC
This sequence comes from uncultured bacterium, assembly GCA_964407955.1. GTDB lineage: Bacteria > Deinococcota > Deinococci > Deinococcales > Trueperaceae > JASBRS01. Next base: position 4,007 of record CAYOXR010000523.1, read on the forward strand.
CGTGCGCGGCGCCCGCGCGCTGACCGGGGTCGGCCCGGTGGGCTTCGACGAGCTCGCCACGGAGCTGCTGGCCGGCGGCATGTGACGGCGCGCGCCGTCACACGTTGAACAGGAAGTGCATGACGTCGCCGTCCTCCACCACGTAGTCCTTGCCTTCGGTGCGCAGCCATCCGCGGCTGCGCGCCGCGGCGATGGAGCCCGCCTCGACGAGCCGGTGCCACTCGATCACCTCGGCGCGGATGAAGCCGCGCTCGAAGTCTGAGTGGATGACGCCCGCCGCCTCCGGCGCCAGCGCCCCGCGCCGCACCGTCCAGGCGCGGATCTCCTTCTCGCCGGCGGTGAGGAAGGTGATCAGCCCGAGGGTGTGGTAGCCGACAGCGATCAGGCGCTCGAGCCCGGGGCGCTCGAGGCCCATGTCGGCCAGGAAGGCGAGCGCTTCGTCAGCCCCGAGCTCGGTGAGCTCCGACTCGATGCGGGCCGAGATCACGACCACGTCGGCGCCCTCCTGGGCGGCTACCGCCCTGACCTCGTCGACGTACGCGTTGCCGTCCGGGAGTGCCTCCTCGGCGACGTTGCAGACGTAGATCACGGGCTTGGCGGTGAGTAGGTTCAGGTCCGCCGGCAGGGCGACGCCGCTGGCGCGGGCCGGGACGCCCTCGGACAGGCCCGCCAGCACGGCCTCGAGGCCGGGGAGCAGGGCCGCATCCTCGGCATTGCCCTTGGCGCTGCGCCGTAGCTTCTCGAGGCGTTTCTCGAGCGTGGCGATGTCGGCGAGCGCGAGCTCGGTGCGCACCGTCTCCACGTCCTCGGTCGGCGATACCGCGCCCGACACGTGGACGACGTTCGGATCGTCGAAGCAGCGAACGACGTGCGCGATGGCGGCGACCTCCCGAATGTTGGCGAGGAACTGGTTGCCGAGGCCCTCGCCGCGGCTGGCCCCCTTCACCAGCCCGGCGATGTCCACGAACTCCACGCTGGTCGGCACGATGGGAGGGACCCGCTCGCCCTTGACGTAGAGCCGTTGCAGCGCTTCCAGCCGGGCGTCCGGCACGGCGACCACGCCGATGTTCTTGTCGATGGTGGCGAAGGGGTAGTTGGCGGCTTCGACGCGCGCCTTGGTGATGGCATTGAAGAGCGTGCTCTTGCCGACGTTGGGGAGGCCGACGATTCCGATGCCAAGCATGTTCACTCCGTCGCGGGGCGCCGTACGCAGGGTGCGCCGGCGCCGGACCCGGATTGTGGCGCCCAGCGGCCGGGCGACGTCGCCGGCGCCGTGCATCGCCACTGCCGAACACCGTACCAGACGCGGCTGCCGTGAGGCGAGCGGTGCGTGGTAGCATCGCCGCCATGACCTCGAGGCCGACCGACGCCTCGCAGCAGGGCCGCGCCGCGGCGGCGACCGCCGCCGCAGTGCGCTACCACAGCACGCGGGAGCAGCCCGGCGAGGCCGGCGTCGACTTCGAGGCGGCGTTGCTGGCCGGCCTGGCTCCCGACGGCGGGCTGTACCTGCCGCGTCCGGTGCCGGCGCTCCCCGCCGATTGGCGGGATGCGCGCTCGCCCGCGGACCTGGGGGCGCGGGTGCTGCCGCCCTATGTCGGGGCCGAGCAGGCTGCCGTGGAGCCGCTTCTGCGCGACGCCCTCGACTTCCCCATGCCGCTCGTGCCGCTGTCCCGGGATCGCTACGTGTTGGAGCTCTTCCACGGCCCGACGCTGGCCTTCAAGGACGTGGGCGCCCGCACCATGGCCCGGCTGCTGGCCGCTGCGGCGCGCCGCCGCGGCGAGCGCCTGACCATCCTCGTCGCCACCTCGGGCGACACCGGCAGCGCGGTCGCCGATGCCTTCAAGGGGTTCGAACTCGTCAGAGTGGCGCTGTTCTACCCGGAGGGGATGGTCAGCGAGATGCAGGAGCGTCAGCTGACGGTGGCGCGACCGGGTGTGCAGGCCTTCCGCGTGCGCGGCTCGTTCGACGACTGCCAGCGGCTGGTCAAGGGCGCGTTCAGCGATCCTGCGCTGGCGGGGCTGCGGCTTTCGAGCGCCAACTCCATCAACGTCGGGCGGCTGTTGCCGCAGAGCCTGTACTACCTGTGGGGCGCACTGCAGCTCGGGCGTTTGCGGGGGGACGCGGCCGAGCCGGTGGTGGCGGTCCCCAGCGGCAACCTCGGCAACCTGACCGGCGGCATGCTGGCCGCTCGCATGGGGCTGGGCGTGAAGCGCTTCCTGGCCGCCCACAACGTCAACGACTACTTCCCGGAGTTCTTGGAGGGGAGGGCGTCGGCGTACGCCTTTCGGCCCACGCGCGCCACGCTGTCCAACGCCATGGACGTCGGCGCGCCGTCGAACTTCGAACGCCTGCTCGCGCTTTTCGGCGACGCCCTGCCGCAGCGCGTGTGGGGCGTGAGCGTCGACGACGACGCCACGCTCGGGCGCATGGCCGACAGCGCCGAGCGCGACGGCTACCTGCCCTGCCCGCACACCGCCGTGGCCCTCGAGGCGCTCGAACGCTATCGGCTACGCAGCGGCGACGCCCGTCCCGCGATGGTGCTGGCGAGCGCGCACCCCGCCAAGTTCCCGGATGCCGTGCAGCGGGCGATCGGCCGTCCAGCACCGCGCAGCGCCACACTCGACGCGCTCCTCGACGCCGAGCGACGCGTCGAGCCGCTCGCCGCCGACCCTGCCGCCGTGCGCCAGGCCCTGCTGGCGTTCGCGGCGTAGCTCGGGCCGAGGGCCCACGCCGGCGATCGGTCGCGCACGCGGCCGAGCGCGTGCGGCGCCGCGCCGCCGCGCTCAGCGCCGCAGCGCGTACGGCCCGGCCGGCCCCTCGCCCAGGTGCAGGACGGTCATCTCCCGCATGAGCTTGGCGAGGTGCGCGAGCAGGCTGCGCTCGGCGAGGTCACGGCGGGCCGCGGGAAGGTTCGGGTAGATGCGCGTTCGCAGTTCCTCGAGAGCCAGCGGGCCCGTCGACAGCGCGTCCAGGATCTGCCCTTCACGGGCCCGTCGGTGCGCACCGGCCTGCCGCAGCTTGGCGTCGGCGGCGCGGAGCGTGGGTCCATGGCCGGGACCGAGCACGGCCGGAGCGACGGCCCGCATGCGCTCCAGGCTCGCCAGGTAGGCGCTCACGTCGCCCTCGGGCAGACCCACCCAGATCGAGCCGCGGCCCGCGACGAGGTCGCCGACGAGCGCCACGCTGTCGGGCTCGACCAGGAAGCTAAGGTGGCCGGGGCTGTGGCCGGGGGTGTGGATGGCTCGCACGGCGACGTCGCCCACGATCAGGCGCCGCGAGTCTGAGAGCCGCAGCGGCGGGCGCTCGAGCGTCAACCGGTCGGCTTCGAGCGGATGCACGTACACCTCGCAGGACTCCTCCTCGCCGAGAAGAGCGCTCAGGCCCGCGACGTGGTCGGAGTGGGTGTGCGTCAGCAGGACCGCCTTGAGTAGGCGCACGCCGGCCTGCGCCAGGCTGTCGCGCAGGGCCAGCAGAGAGGCGTCGCCCGGCGAACCCGGGTCGACCACCATGCCGACGCCGTTCGACGCCACGACGTACGCGTTGACGTGGTCGAAAGGGGGCAGCGTGCGGCTCGGCAGCGGCCGCCGCCACACGTGCTCGGAGACGCGCTCCGCGAGGGTCACGTCAGGGCCCGCCGAACAGCGCCTCCGCCGCAGCCAGCGCCTCGTCCGCCGGCGCGGGCACGTCCGGGATGACGCCGCGCCCCTCCCAGGTCGGGCCACCGATGGGCGCCAGCACCCCGGTCGCGATCCAGGCCTGCGAGCCGTCGGCCAGGCAGAAGGGCAGCACGGCCTCGACGTTGCCGGCCGTCGGCGCCCCTACGATCGTCGCCCTGTGGTGCATCTGCAGGGCGCCGGCGAGGCCCTCGGCGGCGCTGTTCACGCCGCCGTCGACGAGGATGGCCAGTGGCAGGTGCGTGGCCACCGGCCCGATCGCGGGATACGGCAGGGGCAGCGCCCAGTGCGTCACCACGCGCCACAGGAAGCCCGTCGTGAAGATGCCTGCGATTCGCATCATGTCCACCAGCCGGCCCCCCGGGTTGCCGCGGAGATCGACGATCAGCGCACGCGCGCCGGCGCTCTGGAGCCTCGTCACCGCGGTGCGCACGTCGTCGACGATGCCGGTCGAGGCGAGGTCGGGGAGGCGGATGTAGCCGATGTCGCCCGCGAGCATGCGGTAGCTGACGTGGCCCAGGTGGCCCTCGGCCAGCGCCATGCCGAACAGGCCGAGGCAGGGCAGATCGCCGTACTCCCGGTGCAGCTCCGCGACCTTGCTGGGGGGTACGAACACCGTGTGGCCGTCCGCGATGCGCGCGTACATGGCTTCGAGCACGGCGTAGAACGCCGCGTCGTCGGGCGCGGCCAACGCCTTCGGGCGGTACTCGCGGCGCATGGCCTGCCAGTTCACCTTGAGCCCGCCCACGTCCCAGTAGCGCTGCTCGACGAGCTGCCAGGCCACGTCGAAGCGGTGCGCGTAGTCGTGGGTGGGCGCGGCCAGCGCCGCCCCGCCGAGGAGCAGCGTGAGCGGCAGCGCCAGCGTCCACCGCCGGCGCCGCGCGCGGCGAGTGCGCTCAACCGCTCGCACCGGCGAAGGCCGAGGCGTGCCGCTCCAGCGTATCGGCGTCCAGCAGCACGCTCTGGGCGCCGACCTTGGTCGTGTTGAGCGCGCCGGCGACGTTGCCGAAGCGTGCCGCGGCGAGCAGGTCGTAGCCCTTCATGATGGCGTGGGCGAAAGCGGCCGTGTAGTAGTCGCCGGCGCCGGTGGAGTCGACCACGCCGTCGACGTCGTAGGCCTCCACCAGCTCGGTGAGCTCGGGGGTGATCACGATGCTGCCCATGGCGCCGACCTTGACGATCAACCGCTCGATGCCGTGGCGGTTCAGCCCGGAGACGGCGTCCGAGATGGAGGACTCACCCGTAAGGGTGTACAGCTCCTGCTCGTTCATCAACAGGTAGTCGACGTCCCTGACCAGCGAGATCAGGCGGTCGCGCAGGGCGTTCACGGCGCCGCTGCCGAGGTCCACGAAGGTGGTCACCTTGGCCTCGTGGGCGTAGCCGAGCGCCTGCACCGCGTACTCGCGTTGCCGACCGCCGACCAGGCTGTAGGCGCTCATCACCAGGGCATCGGCGGCGGCGATGTCCGCCCGCTTGAGCTCGGCCGAGTCGAGGTGGCGGCTGGCGCCCGCGGCGCTGATCATGGTGCGCTGCGCGTCTGGCGTGATGATGAGGGTGACGCTGCTCGTCTGCAGATGCTCGTCGGTCTGCACCAGATCGCCTTCGACGCCGGCCTCCCGCACGTGCTTCAAGGCGAGCTCCGAGAACGGCCCGGTGCCCACCCGCGTGGCGATGCGCACCTCGTTGCCCAGCCGCCCCAGCACGGCGGCGATGGTGCCACCGGCGCCGCCGGGCTCCATGACCGCCCGGAGGGCGTTCACCTCCCCCCCGGGCTCAGGGAACTCCTTCACGAAGTACATCTGGTCGACGGTCGCGTCGCCGACCACAACGAATCGTCCCATCACACTCCAGACCCGGCCGTGTCCTGCAGGGTCGCTTTGTCGCTTAGCGCAGTATACCCAATCGCGTCAGCGGCGGTCGGTGCGCTCGGGCAGCTCGTCGCGCAGTCGGCGGAAGGCGGCCAGGTCGAGTGCTTCCGCGCGCACGTGCGGGTCGCAACCGGCCCGCGCCAACGCGGCCGCCACCGGCTCACGCTCGAAGCCCGCCAGGATCAGGTTCTTGGCCAGCGTCTTGCGCCGATGCGCGAACGCCGTGCGGACCAGAGCGAAGAGCTCGGGGTCGGGGACCGCATCGGGCCGGACGTCGATCCGGACCACCGCCGACGTGACCTTGGGCGGCGGCAGGAAGGCCCCGGGCGCGACCCGGCGCAGGCTGCGGGCGCGTCCGAAGTGCTGCACGAACAACGTCAAGGCACCGTAGGCGGGCGTGCCGGGGCTGGCGGTGAGGCGGTCGGCCACCTCCCGCTGGACCAGGAACACCAGGCGGACGAAGCGGTCGGACTCCAGCGCCCGCGCCACCACGGCGGTGGCGACACTGTAGGGCAGGTTGGCGACCAGCAGGGCGCCGGGCTCCAGTGCCGCGTAGTCGAAGCGCGCCGCGTCCCCCTGCACCACCTCCACATTGGCGAGGCCCTGGAGGGTCTCGCTCAGCACGTCCAACAGGCGCCGGTCGAGCTCGACGCTCACCACTCGCCGCGCGCGTGCCGCCAGAGCCCTGGTGAGCACGCCGAGGCCGGGGCCTACCTCGAACACCGTGTCCTCGGGGCCGATCGCGGCGGCGTCGACGACGGCGGAGAGCACCGCGGCGTCGACCAGGAAGTTCTGCGAGAAGCCCCTGTCGGGCGTGAGGCCGTGCCTGCGCAGCAGCGCCGCCACCTTCGAGGGCGCCGTAAGAGACGCAGCTTGCCCGCCCGGCGCGCCCCGGTCCGGCGTGCCCGGGTCCCGCCCGCGCTCGGCGTGAACGCCCCCTTGGTCGGTCGTCGCGGTGTCGTCGGCGACCCGGCGGTCGCCGGGCGTCACGTGATGCGCTCGGAGATGAACGTCTCGAGCCGGCCCGCCGCCTCTTCGAGCGACACCTGTTGGACCACGGCGAGCTCGCTGGAGAGCATGCTCTTGGCGTGCTCCAACACCTCGCGCTCGGTGGCGGCGAGGCCCTTCTCGAGGTCGCGCTTGGCCAGCACGCCGATGAGCCGGGCGAGATCGTAGGCACTGCCGCCCGCCAGGATGTCCTGCTCGGCTCGGTAGCGTGGCGGCCACTGCGTGGGCAGCGACAGGTCCGCCTTGGCCAGCGCATCGAACACCTGGCTGATCTCGTCCGTTCCGACGGTGTGACGGAGTCCGACCTCCTGGCCCTTTCGCAACGGGACCAGGACTTCCATGTCTCCGCGAACGAAGACGATCTTGAGGTACTGCTGCGTTTCGCCCAGCACCTCGCGGGTGGTCAGCTCCTGTACGACCCCTGCCCCCTGCGATGGGTACACCACGTTGTCGCCGACCTGGAATGTCACAGTGGCTCCAAGGTTACCATAGCGGCCCCGTGACGGCCGGGTCGGCCGGCATCGGCTGGAACCGTGCGGACCGCCTCATGCCCGTGCGCGGTCGCCGCGCCCGGGGATGCTGGGTACGCTGACCTTCTTGCCCTCGAGCCGGGCCTCGATCTCGCGTATGCGATCGCGGATCTGCGCCGCCCGTTCGAAGTCGAGCGCTTCGGACGATGCCCACATTTCGGTCTCGAGCTGGGCGAGCTCCTGCTTGAGGTCGTCGAAGAGCAGCTCCCGTTCCCACGGATCCAGCTTCGGGGCCTGCTCCGGCTCCGCCTCCTCGCCGCGAATGACCTCGAAGACGCGCTTGCGGATCGTCTCGGGGGTGATGTCGTGCGCGAGGTTGAAGGCAAGCTGCTTGTCGCGACGGCGGTTGGTCTCGTCGATGGCCCCCTGCATGGCCTCGCTGATCTCGTCGGCGTAGAGATACACCTCGCCGTTGACGTTGCGGGCCGCCCGGCCGATCGTCTGGACGAGCGACCGCTCGCTGCGCAGGAACCCCGTCTTGTCGGCATCGAGGATGGCCACGAGGCTGACCTCCGGCAGGTCGAGGCCCTCGCGCAGGAGGTTGATCCCCACGAGAACGTCGAAGTGCCCCAGGCGCAGATCACGGATGATGACCTGGCGCTCGACGGCGTCGATGTCCGAGTGCATGTAGCGCACGCGGATGCCCTGCTCGGCCAGGTACTCGGTGAGGTCCTCGGCCATCTTCTTGGTGAGGGTCGTGACCAGCACGCGTTCCTTGCGTTCAGCGCGCGTCCGCACGGCGAACACCAGATCGTCGATCTGGCCGCGGCTGGGCTTGACGGTGAGCAGCGGGTCCACCAGGCCGGTCGGGCGAATCACCTGCTCGACGGTCTTGTCGCTTAGGCGCGCCTCCTCCTCGGCCGGCGTGGCCGACACGAACACCGCCTGACCCACCCGCTCGAAGAACTCCTCCTCCTTGAGGGGACGGTTGTCGAGCGCGGCCGGCAGACGGAAGCCGTAGTCGACGAGCGTCTGCTTGCGGGCCCGGTCGCCGTTGTACATGCCCCGGATCTGGGGCAGCATCACGTGCGACTCGTCCAGGAACGCGATGAAGTCGTCCGGGAAGTAGTCGAGCAGGGTGTTGGGAGGCTCGCCCGCGCGGCGCCCCTCCAGGTACCGGGAGTAGTTCTCGATGCCGCTGCAGTAGCCGAGCGTGCGCAGCATCTCCAGGTCGTACAACGTCCGCTCGCGCAGGCGCTGCATCTCGACCAGCTTGCCGGCCTTCTCGAACAGCGCCAGGCGGTCCCTGAGGTCGCTCTCGATCTGCGCCACGGCGGGCTCCAGCTTGTCGTAGGGGGTGACGTAGTGCTTGGCCGGGAACACCATGACGCTGTCCAGATCGCCGGTCTCGTCGCCGGTCACGGGGTCGAGCATGGTGAGGCGGTCGATCTCGTCGCCCCACAGCTCGACGCGCAGCGGCTGCTCCTCGTAGGCGGCCCAGACCTCGATCACGTCGCCTCGTGCACGAAAGCGGCCCGGCGCCAGCTCGATGTCGTTGCGCTCGTACTGCTGGGTCACCAGCGTCTCCAGGATGCTGTCGCGGCCGACGCTCAGCCCCACCTCCAGGATGAGGTGCAGGCGCTGGTACTCCTCGGGAGAGCCGAGGCCGTAGATGGCCGACACCGAGGCGACCACGATCACGTCCTTGCGCGTCAACAGGCTGCGCGTGGTGGAGTGGCGCAGGCGCTCGAGCTCCATGTTGATGTTGGCGTCCTTCTCGATGAACAGGTCGCGGGCGGGGACGTACGCCTCGGGCTGGTAGTAGTCGTAGTAGCTGATGAAGAACTCGACGGCGGCGGTAGGGAAGTAGTCCCGGAACTCCGAGGCCAGCTGGGCGGTGAGGATCTTGTTGGGCGCCAGGACCAGGGCGGGGCGCTGCACGCGCTCGATGATCTTCGCCATCGAGTAGGTCTTGCCCGAACCCGTGACCCCCAGCAGCGTCTGGAACCGCAGCCCGTCCCCGAGGCCGTCCACGATGCCTTCGATGGCCGTCGGCTGGTCGCCTCTGGGCTCGTAGGAGGAATGGACTTCGAGCGGCATGTCCTAATAGTTTAAGGTACCCGACCCCGGTCTGGGTCGCCCGGGCCGACGCTGGGGCTTTGCTCAGGCCGGCGCCGTAGGCGGGGCGTCGAGGTTGCGGAACTGTCGGTCGAACAGCTCGCGGTACAGCCCGCCCTGTGCCAGAAGCGCCTGGTGCGAGCCGCGTTGCACGATCCTGCCACCGTCGAGCACCAGCACCGTGTCGGCGCCGAGCACGGTGCTGAGGCGGTGGGCGATGACGAAGGTGGTGCGTCCTTGCATGAGGTGCTCGAGCGCGTCCTGGACCAAGCCCTCCGACTCGCTGTCGAGCGAGCTGGTGGCCTCGTCCAGGATGAGGATGCGCGGGTCCTTGAGGAGCGCGCGGGCGATCGCGACGCGCTGGCGCTGCCCGCCGGAGAGCTTCACGCCGCGCTCCCCCACCAGCGTGTCGTAGCCGTCGGGGAAGGCGCGGATGAAGCCGTCGGCGTTGGCGGCCCGCGCCGCTTCGATCACGGCCGCCTCGCTTGCGTCCGGGCGGCCGTAGCGGATGTTCTCCGCCACGCTGCCCGAGAACAGCTGCGTCTCCTGCGGCACGATGCCGATGTGCGAGCGGAGCTCGCGCGTCGACAATCGACGTAGGTCCACGCCGTCGAGCACGATGCGACCGCCGATGGGGTCGAAGAAGCGAGGGATCAGGGCCGCCAGCGTGCTCTTGCCGGCGCCGCTCGGCCCCACCAGCGCGACCACGCGGCCGGGTTCCGCCTCGAGCTCGATGTCGTCCAGCACGAGGGCGTCGCCGCGGTCGCCGTAGCGGAACGACACCCCCTCGAAACGCACCCTGCCCCTCACCGCCCCCGGGTGCACCGGCTCGACGGGCTCCGGCAGGTCGGTCTCGGCATCCAGCAGCTCGAAGATCCGCCGCGAGGCGCCGAGGGCTTCCTGCAGCTGTGAGTACAGCCCGGTGAACGAGCCGATGGAGCCCGCGACGAAGACCGTTATGAGCAGGAAGGCGATCAGGTCGCCGCCCTGGAGGGTGCCCGCCAGCACCAGCCGCCCGCCGTACCAGAGCACCACCCCGATGCCGGTGAACATGGCCAGGATGACGGTGGGGATGAACACGGCGCGCACCCGCAGGCGCCGCAGCGCCAGCCGGTAGGAAACGTCGATGCCTGCCCCGTAGCGCCGCCGCTCCAGGTCTTCGGCCGTGAACGACTTGACCACCCGCACCCCCGAGATGGCCTCCTCGGCACTGGCATTGGCCTCGCCGACGGCGTCCTGGAAGCGGGTGCTGATGCGTCGCAGGCGGCGGCCGAAGTAGGCGGCCGCCAGCACGACGGCGGGCACGATGGCCAGCATCACCAGCGTGAGGCGCAGGTTCAGCACCAGCAGCACGAGCACCCCGCCGACCAGCGTGATGAGCTGGTTGACGAACTGCGCGAGCGCCTGCGACACCGCGTTTTGCACGGTGCCGATGTCGGACGTGAGGCGCGAGGTGATCTCGCCGGTCTTGCGCGCCTCGAAGAAGCGGACCGACAGATCGATGACGTGGCCGAACAGGGCCTTGCGCAGGTCCGCCACCAGCGCCTCGCCGACCAGCCCCAGGTTGTACGTGCGCACGTAGTTGAACGCCGCCTGCGCCAGGAACAGGCCGAACAGGACGAGGGCGATGTGATTCAGCCCGGGAGCGCCGGCATGCTGGCCGAAGGCGACGTTGAACAGGTCTCGGATCAGCAGCGGGAACGCCAGCCCGAAGGCGCTCGAGACGCCGACGGCCACGATGCCGATCACCAGCCTCACGCGGTACGGCCGCGTGAAGCTCAACAGGCGCCTCAGCTGCGCCAGCTCGATGGCCGCGGCCGGCGCCTCGCCGCCGGCGGCCGCGCGGGATCGGAGCCTGCGTCGCACGTCCGCAGTGTACTCGGCCCACGAACGCGCCGCCGATGGCGACGAACGACCTCCGCGCCGGCGCTAGACTGGTGCCGCGGTGGAGCCGCAGCACGGTTGCGGCGGGCCGCGAGGTGAAGCAGCATGGACGTTCCGATCTGGAAGCCCTCGGAGGCGCGTGTCGCGAACGCGGCGATGACCGCCTTCCGGCAGCACGCCGAGGCGCATGCAGGGCGCAGCATCCCCGACTACGACGCCCTGCACGCCTGGAGCGTGGCCGACGTCGATGCGTTCTGGGACACCTACGTGGCGTTCGCAGGCGTGCGCTTCGATTCGCCGGCGACCCGCGTGCGCTCGCCCGAGCCGATGCCGCGGACGCGCTGGTTCGAGGGCGCCACACTGTCCTACGCGCGCGAGCTTCTCTACCCGCGCGGCGTCGACCCCGCCCGCCCACCGGCCGTGATCGGCGTGAGCGAGAGCGGCGCCGAGACGCGCCTCGAGCTGCCGGCGCTCAGGCGGCTGGTGAGGCGGATCCAGGACGGCCTGCGCGCCGCCGGCGTGGAGCGGGGCGACACCGTGGCCGCCTACGCCGCCAACGTGCCCGAGACGCTCGCCGTGTTGCTGGCGTGCGCCGGCTTGGGCGCGGTGTTCTCCTCGTGCTCGCCGGACTTCGGCGCCGAGGCGGCGGCGGCGCGCTTCGTGCAACTGAAGCCGAAGGTGCTGTTCGCCTCGCCGCTGTACCGCTACGGCGGAAAGCGCTTCGAGACCGGGGAGGCGATCGCCTCGCTGGCGGACGCCCTGCCGGAGCTGGCGGCGGTGGTGGCGCTGCCGTACCCGGGCGAGGAGGTGCCTGCGGGTGCGCCGGGAATGGCCTGGCAGCAGTGGCTCGGACCCGAGGCGGGCGCCGAGGAGCCGACGTGCGAGCCGCTGCCGTTCGACCACCCGCTCTACGTGCTGTACTCCTCCGGAACAACCGGCCTTCCCAAGGCGATCGTGCACCGCGCCGGCGGGGCGCTGATCACGCACGACAAGGAGCACCGGCTGCACAGCGGCATCCGGCCCGGCGACACCGTGCTCTACTACACCACCTGCGGCTGGATGATGTGGAACTGGCTGGTGTCGGCGCT
>CAYOXR010000524.1:0-4923 GCA_964407955.1 uncultured bacterium
CGGTTGCGAAGGCAGCATCGGCAGCGCCCGCGGTCATCGCCGAGCGACCCGCGGGTCGGGCCGGGGAGTGGACGGCCTTGAGTGAGGCGCAAGCTGACCCTGCGGGACCTCTCCGAGCGACTGGGGTTGGCCCGGTCCACGGTGTCGCGCGCCTTGCGGGACGATCCGCAGATCGCGACGGCCACCCGCGAGCGGGTGCGCGAGCTGGCCGACGCCCTGGGCTACCGCGCCAATGCCGCGGCCCGGGCCCTTACGCGGCGCGAAGCGCAGGCCGTCGGCTTGATGCTGCCGCGAAGCTCGCAGCTGATCTTCGCCAACCCGTACTTCAGCGAGCTGCTCTTGGGCATCTCCAGCCGGGCCGAGCAGGGTGGTTTCCCGCTGCTGTTGTCGACCGCTCCGCATCCGGACTTCACGGTGTGGTTGCGCGAGGGCCGCGTCGACGGCCTGCTGGTGCTGGGATCGAGCGTCACCGACGCCGATGTGCCCGGCCTCAACGCCCTCGTCGAGGCCCGCTACCCCGTCGTCGTCATCCACGCCGGACCGCGCGCGCTCGGCGCCGTCAGCGTGGGCAGCAACGAGCGGGCCGGCGTGTGGCAGGCGCTGGCGCACCTCGAGCGGCTGGGGCACCGGCGGGTGGCGCTTCTGTCCGGGCCGCGCGGCTCGCGGTACGCCGAGCGACGCATCCGCGCCTACCGGTCCGGGGTGGCGTCTTTCGGCCTGGAGGCGGACAGGCAGCTGCTGATCGCCAGCGACGACAGCCGCGCGGGTGGCGCGGCCGCGTGTCGCGAGCTCCTGGCGCGCAAGGCGCGCGTCGACGCCATCCTCGCCGACAACGACCTGGTCGCGCTGGGCGCCATGGAGTCCCTCGCCGCTGCCGGCATGCGCGTGCCCGAGGACGTCTCCGTGGTCGGCTTCGACGACACCCCGCTGGCCGCCGTGGCCAGCCCGGCGCTCACCTCCGTGCGCCAGCCGACCCGCCGGATCGGAGAGATCGCCTTCGATGCCCTGCTCGCGTTGATGGCCGGCCGCCGGGTCAGCTCGGTCCGCCTCGCGACGAGACTGGTCGTCAGGGACAGCACCGGCCCACGCCGGGCCGATGGAGGTGGCGCCTGATTCACGCTTCGGCATCCACACCTTGCCGTCACGGACACAGGAGGTATCCATGAGACGAACCGCTCGCATCCTCACGGCCCTCGCCGTGGCCGCGCTGCTCGCCAGCGGCGCTGCCCAGGTCAACCTGAAGGTGTTCATCGGGGGCCAGCAGCGTCCCGACGTCGTCGGGCCGCTCCTCGACCAGTTCAACGCCGAGAACCCGGGCATCCACGCCAGCTACGAGGTCGGCGGTGCCACCAGCGACGTCCAGCAGCAGTACCTCAGCACCGTGCTGACGAGCAAGTCGTCGGCCCTGGACGTCATGCTGATCGACGTCATCCGGCCCGCACAGTACGCCGCCTCCGGCTGGGCCGAGCCGCTCGACAGCTACTTCGCCTCGCCGGACGCCGAGAAGGCCTACCTGGCCGCGTTCCTCTCCGGCCCGGTCAACGCCGACACGGTCAACGGCAAGCTCTACGCCATCCCGGCGTTCACCGACGCGCAGTTCCTCTACTACCGCAAGGACCTGCTCGACAAGTACGGCTTCCAGCCGCCCACGACCTGGGAGGAGCTCAAGAACCAGGCCCTGACCATCATGAAGGGGGAGAACGACCCCAACCTCCAGGGCTTCAACTACCAGGGCGCCGCCATCGAGGGCACCAACTGCACCTTCCTCGAGCCGCTGTGGTCGGCCGGGGGCAACTGGCGCGACGCCAACGGCAACATCACCATCGACACTCCGGCAGGGCATCAGGTGATGAACTGGTACGACGAGACGCTGTCCTCGGGCATCACCATTCCGGACATCGCCTCGGTCGCGACCGACGACTCGCGGAAGATGTTCCAGGCCGGCAACGTCGTGTTCATGCTGAACTGGGGCTATGCATGGGCGCACTTCCAGGGCAACGGCCCGGGCCAGACCAACGTCAAGGGCAAGGTCGGCGTCGCACCGTTGCCGGCGTTCCAGGGGCACTCGTCTGCCACCTGCGTCGGCGGCTGGCAGTGGGCGATGAACCCCTACAGCGCCCACAAGCAGGAGGCCTTCAAGCTCATCGAGTTCCTCGCCAGCGAGGGCGCCGAGCGCACCCTGGCGGTGAAGGCGAGCAACATCCCGGCGCGCAAGGCGCTGTACCGGGACCCGGAGGTGCTGGCGGCGGCCCCGCAGTACGAGCAGTTCTACAACGTCATCGTGAACGCGCGCCCGCGCCCCGTCACGCCGCTGTATCCGGACGTCAGCGACCTGATCCGTACGACCATGAACGCGTTCTTCGCGCGCTCGCTCAGCGGTGACCAGGCGCTGCAGAAGATGCAGAGCGGACTCCAGGACATCCTCGGCAAGTGACCCGGACGCCCTGAGGGTCGGACCGGTGGGGTGCAGATTGCGCTCCACCGGTCACGTCCCGAACGCCCAGCCATGGCGAGATCCGCACCCACCACCCCCTACCGGCCGCCCGGCTTCTGGCGCCGCTTGCGCCAGGGCAACCTGACCGACCCCCAGCTCGCCGTGATGTTGCTGCTGCCGGCGCTGCTGACGCTGGCGGTGGTGATGCTCTACCCCATGCTCACGGTGCTGTGGCAGTCGCTCCACTTCCAGCGCCTCAACGAGCCGTTCCGCGGCACGCCCTTCATCGGGCTGCGCAACTTCCAGCGCATGCTGGGCGGCGAGGGACTGCGGTGGAGTGCCGTGAAGCTGTGGTGGCTGCGGGTCCTGGGGCTGGCCACGCTGCCGGCCTTGGCGTGGGCGGCGCGGCGGCGGCTGCTCGGCAAGGGCACTGCCGTCGCCCTCGCCGCCGTCGCCCTGCTGGTCTTCGGCCTGTTGCTCGGGCTGCAGCCGGGTCCCGGCGGTCGCTGGACCGACGCAAGGTTCTGGAACTCGTTCTCCATCACCCTGCTCATCATCGCTGTGAGCGTGGCCGGCGCGTTCCTCGTGGGCCTACCGCTGGCGCTGCTGGCCAACGTGCGCTCGCGGATGCGCTGGCTGGGGCGCGTGGCTCTGCTGCTGCCCTGGGCGATGCCGCGGGTGTTCGCGGGGCTCACCTTCGCGTGGCTGTTCCAGAGCCAGTACGGCGTCGTGAACGACGTGCTCGGGCGCATCGGCATCCACGGGCCGCTGTGGCTGGCGCGCGTCGCGCCCGCCGTGGCGGCGGTCAACGTCACCATCGTGTGGAAGACCAGCTCGTTCGTCGGGCTGATCCTCCTGGCGGGGCTGCAGTCCATCGACGCCAGCCTCTACGAGGCAGCCGTCGTCGACGGAGCGGGTAGCTGGCAGCGCTTCTGGCACATCACCTTGCCGCTGCTGCGTCCGTCGATCGCGGTCGCCCTCATCTTTCGGACGCTCACCGCCATCCAGACCTTCGACATCCCCTTCGCCATGACCCGCGGCGGCCCGGGCCGAAGCCTCGAGACGCTCGGCGTGTACATCTACAACACGACGCTCGCGCTCAATATCGGTTACGCCGCGGCGCTCTCCGTGGTTCTGTTCGTCCTCAGCCTGGGGATCACCGTCGTCTATCTTCGCTGGATCTACACCGAATGACGGCCGCCGCCCGACCCCGCCGCCAGCCGGCCGGCTACGTCGTGGTGCGCCTCGGGCTTGTGTTGATGGTGGTCAATGGCCTGTTCCCCGCGGCGTGGCTCCTGCTCACCTCCTTCAAGAGCGAGGACGAGCTCACCCATCTACCCATCACCTACTTCCCGCAGCACGCCACCTTGCACAACTATGTGGCGGTCTTCCAGCAGAACCCGTTCGCGCGCTTCCTGGTGAACTCGACCGTGGTGTCGCTCGGCGCCACCCTGGTGTGCGTTCTCTTCGCCGCGCTGGCCGGTTACGCGCTTGCCAGGCTGCATCTGACGGGACGTCGGGCGATCTTGACGGCCATCGTGATGACCAGCATGTTCCCCGCACTGGTGATGATGGTCCCCCTCTACCGTCTGTTCGTGGGGGTGCCGCTGCCGCTGCTGAGCCCGCTCGTCGGCTACCTCCACGCGCTCGGCTGGGGCTTCATGCCGGCCTCGCTCAACTCGCCCAACCTGCTGAACACCTACTGGGCGCTGATCATCCCCTACGTGGCGCTGAGTCTGCCGATCACCACGTTGATCCTCACGAGCTTCTTCCAGCTCATCCCCGAGGACCTCGAGGCAGCCGCCACCGTCGACGGCGCCACGCGCGTGGGTGCGTTGTTCCGCGTGGTCGCGCCGCTGTCGGCGCCCGGCATGGTCACCGCCGGCATCATCGCGTTCGTGAACTCGTGGAACGAGTTCCTGCTGGCCTTGACGTTCAACACCGCCATGAACATGCGTACCGTGCCCGTCGGCATCACCTTGTACCAGGGGCAGTTCGCCTTTCCCTGGGCGGTCATCTCCGCAGCCATCACCATCGGCATCGTGCCGCTGGTGCTCCTGATCCTGTTCTTCCAGCAGCGCATCATCAGCGGTCTCACCGCCGGAGGGGTTAAGGGATGAACAGACTTCGCATCGGCTTCGTGTCGGTCACACGGCCCGCCTTCAAGGGCGACACCGCAGCGGCGGTGCGGCGCAGCCTCGCCGCGCTCGAGGCGCTCGCCGACGAGCTCGACTTCGAGCCTGTCGCCGTCGCCGCCCCGGTGGCCGATGCCGCGGCCGCGGAGCGGGCGGCGGCCGAGCTCGGCGGCCTGGAGCTCGACTACCTGCTCGTCCAGCTCACGACCTTCGCGACGGGGGACATCGTCGCGCCGCTGCTGCATGCCGTGCCCCACGTCGGAGCCTGGGCCCTGCCCGAGCGCGCCGGCGGCCGCGGGCCGGCCGGGCCGCTGCCGCTCAACTCGCTGTGCGGCCTGAACATGACGCTATCGA
>CAYOXR010000525.1:0-3805 GCA_964407955.1 uncultured bacterium
CGCGCTCACCACCGCCTCGAGGTAGGCCACGCCGCCCCACACGCGCTCCCGACCGAACATGCGCTCCAGCAGCGTCACCCCCTCAACGCCGTTCTGCAGCGTCAAGAGCCGCGACCGCTCGCCCGCAAGTGGCAGCAGCTCGCGGGCCGCCGCCTCGCCATGCTGGGCCTTGACGGTGAACAGCACCACGTCGGCGTCGGCGATCGGCTCCGGATCGGCGACGGCACGCACCGAGGGCAGGTGAAGGTCCCCCAGTGCACTGCGCAGCTCCAGGCCGGTGGACCGGAGCGCCTGCAGGTGAGCGCCGCGCGCTACGAACGTGACGTCGTGTCCTGCCTGGGCCAGGCGGGCGCCGAAGTAGCCTCCCACGGCGCCCGCCCCCATCACCACGAACTCCATGCCCGCGAGCATAGCACCGCGCTACACGCGGCCCGTCCCCGACGTGACGGCCGGCTAGCGCCGGGTCGGCTCGGCGTCAGCCCTGGCGAACCTCGTGCCGATCCCTCTTGTGGCGGTACATGCGCTCGTCTGCACACCCCAGCAGGGCCTCGAAGGACTCGGCGTCGTCCGGGTAGAGCGCCACCCCGGCGCTGGCACTGAGCTGCACGGTGTAGTCCCGCAGGTGGATGGGTTCCTCCACGGCCTGGATCAGCCGTTCGGCCACGCGCTCGAGCGAGCCCGCGTCGGCGTCGCCGAGAAGCACCGCGAACTCGTCTCCGCCGATGCGAGCGACCATCTCGCCGGGGCGCACATGCTGCTTGAGGCGCTGCCCGATCACACCGAGAACGCGGTCGCCGGTCTCATGACCGTGCCTGTCGTTGACGACCTTGAAGCCGTTCAGGTCGAAGAAGACCAGCGCCATGCGCATGCGCCGCTTGCGCCACACCCAGAAGCGCGACTTCAGGTGGCGGCGGTTGGCCAGCCCCGTGAGGTCGTCGTGGTTCATCAGCTGCACCGCTTGCCGCAGCACGTCCTTGTAATCGGTGATGGAGCGGAAGAGCACCACCAGGTGGACGTCGTCGACGGGCACCACGGTCACCGAGTACCAGCGCGTGGCGGGGCCCGCGCCGTCCCCATCCTGGCTCGCCGCGTCGCCGAGATGGCGTGCCCGACCCGCGGGCGCCGGCACCGCGTACTCGAACTCCCGCACGCGACGGCCGACCATGGCCGACGTCAGTCGCCTCAGCAGGCGCGGGTCCAGGTGATCAGGGTAGACGCTGCGCAGCCGCTGGCCGACCAGATTCTGGTGCGGCGTGCGCAGGACGGTCTCGGCCGCCGGGTTGATGGCGACCCATTCGAAGTCGCGCAGCCTGCCATCGTCGTCGCGGACGGCACGAAACACCGCCACGCCGTGCGGCACGCTCCGGAAGAAGCCCTCCCAGATCGTCGCCGACGGTTCCCTTGGCTCGCCCTCACCCATGGGTGCCCAACCATCATAGCGCGCACCCCAGGGCGCCCACCCCGCCGGGGACGGGCACAGCCCCCGTGCCTGCGGTCCGAGCGGAGCGGCCCGGGGCCGGCCACGTGCCCCGCCGGGCACGTCCGCGCGGCTGCCGTCGCCCCTCAGCCGCGGGGCTCCTCGCCGAGTGCAACGGGTGCGTCGGCGTAGCTGCACCAGTCGCTCCACGACCCCACGTAGAGGCGGGCGCCAGCCACGCCAGCCACCTCCAGGGCGAGGATGTTGTGCGCTGCGCTGACGCCGGACCCGCAGTAGCTCACCACTTCGCCACGCGCGATGACCGCCGCGAAGCGCTCGCGCAGGGCGGCAGGCGGCAACACGCGCCCGGCCTCGTTCATGGTGAGGCCGTAGGGTACGTTCACGGCCGAGGGGATGTGGCCCGCCTTGGGATCGAGCGGCTCGGTCTCCCCCCGGTAGCGCTCGGGGGCCCGAGCGTCGACGATGGCGACGTCAGCGTCGTAGAGTCGGGCGCGGACGAAGGCGTGATCCGCCACCATCTCGGGGCGCGGCCTGAAGCTCAGCGACGCCGCCGGGAAGTCGGGCTCGTCGACGTCGGGCGCACCACCCTCCTCGAGGAACGCACGAAAGCCTCCATCGAGGACCCTTACCTTGTCGTGGCCGGCATAACGCAGCATCCACCAGGCGCGCGAGGCGAAGAAGGTCCCGCCCTGGTCGTAGACGACGATGTCGTGCCGGTCGCCCACGCCGCGCCTGCCCAAGCGCTCTACGTACGCCGCCATGTCCGGCAGCGGATGCCGGCCGCCGTGCACGCCCGGCCGTTGCGCGAGATCCTCGTCGAGATCGGTGAAGAGCGCGCCCGGGACGTGGCCCTCCAGGTACTGTCTGCGCCCCGCCCCGGGGTCGAGCAGCTCGAAGCGCGCATCGAGCACGCGCAGGCTCGGATCGCCCAGGCGGGCGAGCAGATCGGCGACCTCGATGAAGGGCTGCATGGCGCGAGTCTACCGGTCGGCCGGCGCAGGGGGCGTCGTTACAATGCCGCATGCCGCATGCGCGCCGGGTGGAGAGCGCCCGCAACCCGCTGGTGAAGGAGGTGGCAAAGCTCAAGCAGCGCAGGGAGCGCGAGCGCACCGGGCTGATGCTCATCGAGGGCGTTCGCGAGGTCCGGTCTGCGCTGAGCGCGGACCTCCCTGTGCGGCGGCTGCTGCTCTGCCCCGATATGCAGTCCGGCGGCGGGCCCGAGGGTGAAGCCTTGCGCCGCATCGCCGAGCAACGCGGGGCGGAGATCGTGCTCCTGTCTACGCAGGCCTTCGCGCGCGTCAGCCTCCGCCAGGGTCCGGACGGCGTGGCCGCCGTCGCGGCGGCGTACGGCCGCGACCTCAGCGCGCTGCTCCTCCCCACCGAGCCGCTGCTGCTCGTTCTCCAAGGCCTGGAGAAACCCGGCAACATCGGCGCGCTGCTGCGCACCGCCGACGCCGTGGGCGTCGATGCCGTCGTCCTAACCGGTGCCGGTACGGACGTGACCAACCCGAACGTCATTCGTGCCAGCATGGGCAGCGCGTTCGCGGTCCCGGTGGCGGTCGCGCCCGACGACGAGGCGCTGGCCTGGCTCCGCCAGCGCTCGCTGCGCCTCGTCGCCGCCTCGCCCGGAGCCGACCGGACGCACTGGGACGCCGACTACCACGGCGCCACCGCCGTCGTGCTGGGCGCCGAGCACGAGGGTCTGCCGGAGCCCTGGCTCGCGGCGGCCCAGGCCCGCGTGCGCATCCCCATGCACGGACGCGCGGCCGACAGCCTCAACGTCGCCGTAGCGGGGGCGGTGTTGCTCTACGAGGCGGCGCGGCAGCGTCGCCACTGAGCTCGGGGCGGACAAGTGGCCCTCGGCTCGCCGGGGGCGCGCCCGGTGCCGCGCACGACCGGCGGCGCCACCGCGGCGGCCGCGGCCACGGCCGGGGAAGTGGTAGGACGGTGGCATGCGCCCGGTCGAACCCCTTGCCCCCTCCGGCCTGATCACCAGCTTGCCCACGCACGATCTCGCCGCCACGCGCGACTTCTACGTGCGGGAGCTCGGACTGACCGCGCTGTCGGAGTCACCCGGACGCTTACTGCTGCGTGTCGGCGCCACGGTGCTGGAGTTCCGGGCGCACGACGGCCTGCCGGTTGACTGCCCCGACCTGCGTCTCCGCTTCCAGTGCACCGACCCGCCGGCTCTTCTCAGACGACTCAGGGCGCTGGGCGTGGAGGTCGACGAACCGCCCGCCGCCGCGGCCGACGTCCGCTTCCTGGCTCGGGACCCGGACGGGCGACTGCTGGCCTTCGGCCGCGGCGATGCCATCGATGGCCGCATGCCGCAGAGCATTTCGGCCGACCTGGGCAAAACCTGGACCT
>CAYOXR010000526.1:0-1755 GCA_964407955.1 uncultured bacterium
CGCGTCGGAGTCGTCCAACGCCGACGACGAGCACGACCCGGAGGGCGCCACCATCGCCTACGAGCGCCAGCAGCTCGACGCCATGCTCACCCGGGCCCGGAGCACCCGCGACGATCTGGCGCGGGCCCTCGCCGAGCTGGACGCCGGCCGCCGGTCGTTCCTGCTCGAGCTCACCGCGCGCACGCCGCAGGCCATCGTCAGCGGCACCGAGCCCCCGCCGCGCTACGACATGCTGCTGCGCGTCGCCGACGGCGAGGTGGAGCGTGCCTGAGCGGCACGTGTCCGAGCTCCTCGGCGAGGTGTTCCGTCGCTCGGGCATGAAGCGCGCCGTGCGGCGCGCCGAAGCCGTGCTGCTCTGGCCGCAGGTGGTGGGCACCGACGTCGCCCGCTTCGCGGAAGCGAAGGTGGTCCGGGACGGCGTGCTCTACGTGGACGTCAGCGACAGCGAGACGGCCATGCACCTGAGCCTGCAGCGGCAACGCTTCCTCGACGTGTACCGGGGCCGCTTCGAGAGCTTCGAGGTCAAGGACATCCGCTTCAGGGTGGGGCGCGTGACGCGGGCTGCCGAGGAGGGCCCGCCGCCGGCCCCGGGACGGCCGGACCCCGAGGCGCTGGCGGCGCTGGCGCGGGGGCTGGGCGCGCTCGACCTTCCCGAGACCGTTGCCGCCGCCGCCATGCGCGCCGGGCGCGCGCTGCTCGGATACCGGGCCGGACGTGTGGCAGAGGGCTGGAAACCCTGCCCGACCTGCGGCGTGCTCACCCGTGACGCCACATTGTGCGAGGCCTGCCGACGCTACGCCGGCGACGGCCGGGTCGAGGCCGCGGCCCGCATGCTGGCGGTGCGGCCGGGCTCGGCCACGCCGGCCCTGAGCGAGCAGGAGCGCGCGGTCGCCGTGCACCTGGCGGCGCGCTCGCTCGACGCGACGCTCGACGCCTTGCTGCCACAGGTCATCGCCGACCCCGGCTTGAAGGTGCAGCTCGAGCGCGCGGCCCGCTGCCGGGCGGCCCTCGCCGCCGGCACGTCGTTGGAGGCGGTGCAGGAGTCCGACCTCGAACGCCTCCCGGCACGCGTCCGGCGCGTGCTGGGGGTGCTGTGAGCGGCGGGTCCGCGCCGCCGCGGCTCGCGCCGACGCAGCGGTCCGGCGCCGACGTCGGGGCCGGACCCCGGCAACCCCGCAGGCAGCGGTAAACTGGCCGGTGGACGGTTCCCCCGGGCACGCCCGGGCTCCCTGACACCGACGCGCCGCAGGGTTGCCAACGGCCTCGGCGCGAATGGCCGGAACGAGGTGACCGATGATACGACCGGTGGCGCTTCTCATCCTGGACGGATTCGGACTGGCGCCCAAGGGTCCCGGCAACGCCGTAGAGCTTGCCCGCACGCCGACGTTCGATCGCATCTGGCACGACTACCCTCACACCAGCCTCACCGCCTCGGGACGGGCGGTCGGGCTGCCGGAGGGGCAGATGGGCAACAGTGAGGTCGGGCACCTCAACCTCGGAGCCGGCCGAGTGGTCATGCAGAGCCTCAGCTTCATCCAGGCCAAGATCGACGACGGCAGCTTCTTCGAGGACAAGGTGCTGCTGCGCGCCGTCGACGACGCTCAGGGGCATGCGCTGCACCTGATGGGGCTGGTCAGCGACGGCGGCGTGCACGCGGACCTCGAGCACCTGTACGCCCTGCTGGAGCTGGCCCGACGTCGCGGCGCCTCGCCCGTGTACGTGCACGTCTTCACCGACGGCCGCGACACCGCGCCC
>CAYOXR010000527.1:0-3218 GCA_964407955.1 uncultured bacterium
GATGTTCTCCTCGGTCAGCCGGGCCGCTCGTCTCAGCCAGCCGCGGGTCACGGCGCGCCGGCCCAGGCTGTTCCAGGAGACGAGGCACAGCCGAACGGCGCATACGGTCGCGCGTGCCGGGTCGGGCCGGCGCAGGAAGGCTGCATAGGCGCGCCCCAGGTGGTCGATGGCGCTCGTGGTGTCGCCGAGCCACCACTCCGCCTCGCCGAGGCCCGCCAGGGCCTCCGGCGGCGCGGCGTCCTCGAGCGCCTTCGTGAAGGCGTCGCGCGCGTCGGTCCACCGGCCCGCCACCATCGCCTCCTGGCCGGCGGCGAGCCACCCCTCCGGCGGTCGTGCCACGGCCACAGGCTAGCGCATGCCGGCGCGGTGTGCCCGGATGTCGGCCCTGCCGGGGTCGCTCCGCCCTCCGGATGCCGAGGCTCCCAGGCCCGCTGCCGGACGCGGTGCGCTGCGCGCCCCCGACACGCGGCCACCGCGATGTCCGCACCGCTGTCACGGCCGTCGCGCCGGAACGGCGCGGCCGCGAAGAATGTCACGCGTGGCTCGCTCGGCATTCCATCCGACACGGTCGGGAGCGGGAGCGCGCCACCCTGGGCTCAAGGACTGCAACCGCCGCGATGACCTCGGGTTGCGCGTAAGGGGGAGAGCCGTGGACGACCTCAGGCCGATCGGCCGCACCGATATCCGTGTCACCCCGCTTGGGCTCGGCATCATGCAGTTCGCCGGCGGTTCCGGCACGTTCCGCTACATGTTCCCGCCTATCGACCAGCCGTCGATGACCTCGGTCATCGGCGCGGCTCTGGAGGGCGGGATCAACTGGTTCGACACCGCCGAGATGTACGGTCGCGGCCGCTCGGAGCGTGGCCTCGCGACGGCGCTGCAACAGCTGTCGATCGCTCCGCGGAGCGTGTCGATCGCCACCAAGTGGCTGCCGTTCTTCCGCACGGCGGGGAGCATCGGGCGCACGATCGACCAGCGGCTGGAGGCGCTGGCGCCCTTCCCGGTCGATCTGTACCAGATCCACTTTCCCTATTCGTACTCCTCGCCGGAGGCAGAGATGAACGCCATGGCCGACCTGGTGGAAGCGGGGAAGGTGCGGGCGGTGGGCGTGAGCAACTTCAACGCCCGGCAGATGCGACGCGCGCACGCCGCGTTGGCAAAGCGCGGGCTGCCCCTCGCCTCGAACCAGATGCACTACAGCCTGCTCCATCGGGAGATCGAGACGAACGGGGTGCTCGACGCCGCGCGCGAGCTTGGCGTGAGCATCATCGCCTACTCGCCGCTCGATTCCGGGCTGCTGACTGGCAAGTTCCATCGCGATCCGAAGCTGCTCGACACCACGCCCGCGGGCCGGCGCATGATGCTGCGGCGGCGCCTCGAGAGCAGCCGGCCGGTGATCGAGGCGCTCGAGGCCATCGGCGCCGAGCACGACGCCACGCCCTCGCAGGTCGCGCTCGCCTGGCTGGTGCGCGCTCATGGTGACATGGTGCTCGCCATTCCCGGGGCCAGGACGCCGGCGCACGCCCGCGAGGCGGCCGCGGCATTGCGTGTGGAGCTCTCGAGCGAGGAGATCGGGCGGCTCGAGGCGCTGACCGCGCCTGCGGGGGCCAGGCGCGCGGCCTGAGCCGGCGAGCCTCGCCATGGCGGCGGCGCGGCGCCGAGCGGGTGCGCGGCCGTGGACGTCGCGCGCCGGAACGCAACGACGCGCTGCGACTCACGCGGGTGGGCTCACCCGCGCCGGATGATCGTCTCCGGGCCCCGCACCAGCGAGGTCAGCACCCCGAAGGCGGCGATCGCCGCCGACACCAGGAAGGCGGCGTGGAACGCCCCGGCGAAGGTGTGCTGCAGGGCGGTCGCGTCGCCGGCCGCGGCGGCCACGCCGGTGCGCGCGAGCGCCAGCCGGGCGCCCGCGGCGGCTCCGCCCAGGCCGATGAAGATGGCCCCGGCCAGTGCTACGCTCACGCTCTGCCCCACCACGCGGCCGGTGGCGAGCATGCCCGCCGCCACGCCCTGGCGGTGACGGGGCGCGGCGCCCATCAGCGCGCTGTTGTTCGGTGACTGGAACAGACCTTGGCCGACGCCGGTGAACACCAGCGTGGCGATGACCCGCCACAAGGCGGTGTGTGCGCTCAGGCTGGCGATGAGCACCAGCCCGCCGCAGGCCACCGCCAGGCCGATGGAGGCCAGCCAGCGCGTGCCGATGCGGTCGGCGAGGGAGCCGCTGTAGGGCGCGATGAGCGCGATGGTGAGAGGCAGCGGCGTTAGCAGCAGCCCCGCCGTCAAGGTACTGAAGCCGCGCAGCTCCTCGAGGTAGAAGGGCAGCAGGAAGCTCACCGCGAAGAGCGCCAGGAAGCTGAGCACGAGGCTGACGTTGGCTGCCGCGAAGAGCCGGTTGCGGAACAGCGTCAGGTCGACGACGGGCTCGGCCACGTGCCGCTCGGCCACGAGCAGCGTGGCCAGGGCGGCCACGCCGACCGCCAGCGAGGCCAGCAACCCCGGAGAGCCCCAGCCCCACTCCTGCCCGAACGAGAGTCCCAGCGTGAGTCCGCCCAGGCCCAGCGCCAGCAGCGCGGCGCCGAGCGGGTCGAAGCGTTCCCGGCGGCGGCTCGTACGCCGTCTCAACAGGCGGACGGCGGCGGCGATGCCGATGATGCCGATGGGCACGTTAACGTAGAAGATCGCTCGCCAGGTGAAGCTCTCGGTGAGGATGCCGCCGAGGGTGGGCCCGGTGCTCACGCCGAGGGCCACGATGACGGCATTGAGCCCGAGGGCGCGCCCGCGCTCGTGTGGCGGGAAGGCGGTGGTGAGCATGGCGGGGCTGAGCGCCATCAGGAACGCCCCACCCAGACCCTGGAAGGCGCGGAAGCCGACGAGACCGTTCAGCGACGGGGCCGCGCCGCACAGGGCGGAGCCGAGGGTGAAGACGACCAGCCCCGCCAGCCAGATGGGCTTGTGCCCGATCATGTCCGCGACGCGGCCGACGCTCAGGAGCACGGCGGCGACCACGAGCAGGTAGGCGATCACCACCCACTCGATGGCGCCGTTGAGTGGCACCCCGAAGCGGTGGGCGATGGCCGGCAGGCTGATGTTGACGATGGAGCTGTCGAGCGTCGCCATGAACACGCCGATGCCGACGATCGCCAGCGTCACCCACTTGCCGACCGGGCGCGCGGCGCTGTCGTCGTGGCGTGCGGAAGCGGATGGCGCCGGCGGGATGC
>CAYOXR010000528.1:0-4789 GCA_964407955.1 uncultured bacterium
TGCGGCGCGCCGCTGCGCTTCGAGGAAGGCTGCCAGAAGTGCGAGAACTGCGGCTACTCCAAGTGCGGCTAGGCAGCGGACGCAGGGCCGCGACCGGCTCCCGTCAAGGACCTGCGGCGTCCGCGTCCAGGTAGCGTTCCAGCGCCGCCAACGCCGCGGGCATGTTCTCGCGGCCGTAGGCGACGCGCACGAAGCCGGGCTGGTCGTACACGCTGCCCGGCAGGAGCAGGACGTCCGCTCCGGCGAGCACGCGCGCGCAGAACGCGTCGACGTCCTCGCCGGTCTTGACCCGGACGAAGCCGATGGGCCCGCCGTTCGGGCGCACCCACTCGAACCAGCCGGCGCGCCGCTCCAGGAAAGCGTCGAGCAGCGGCAGGTTGCGGCGCACGATGGCCAGGTTTCGCTCGGTGAGCGTCTCGCGGTGCTTCAGGGCGAGCTCGGTGAGCAGCTCGCTGGGCCCGCTGCTGCAGATGCTGGTGTAGTGCTTGAGGTCGACCGCCCGCTCCAGTGCCTCATGGTCGTGCGAGGCGAGCCAGCCGAGGCGCAGCCCGGGCAGGCCGTAGCTCTTGGAGATGGAGCCCAGTGAGATGGCCGTGGGGCTGAGCTCGCAGGCGGCGGGCAAGCGCGCTGACGGGTCGTGCTCGAGCTCGCGGTACACCTCGTCGCTGAAGATCGTGAAGCCGTGCTCACGGCTCAGCTCGACCACGCGCTCGAGGACCTCCGTGGGCATGATCAGCCCGGTCGGGTTGTGGGGCGAATTGATGTAGACGACCCGGGTGGTGGGTCGCAACAAGCGCTCCAGCGCGTCCACGTCGTGCACCCAGCCGTCCTCGTAGTGACGGCTCCAGGTGCTCACGTGCGCGCCGGTGCTGCGCGCCAGCTCGAGCGCCGACTGGTAGCAGGGCGTCTCCACCACGGCGTGGTCGCCCGGCTCGAGGAGGCTGTGGTACACGAGGAAGATGCCCTCCTCGGCACTCGAGCAGACCAGTGTGTCCTCCGGTGCCAGGCCGTCGTAGACGCGGGATACCTGCGCGCGCAGCGGCGGCGCGCCGCGCGCTTCGGTGTAGCCCAGGCGCAAGGCCCCCAGGCGGCGCTCGGCCTCTGGCTCGAGCGCCAGCAGCTCGCTCACGCTGCGACTCTCGGCGTCGGAGCTGGAGAGCATGTGGCGGGCCGTGAACTCGTGACGGTCGTAGTAGCGCTCGATGCGGAAGGGCGGGATGCGCACGGCGGTCGACAATCCCTTCAGTCCGCCAGCTGCTTGGCGAGCGCCGACACGTAGTCGCGCTTGTTGCGCGCCCCCACCAGCCTGTCACGCACCTGGCCGTTCACCATGACCAGCACCGTCGGGATGCTCTGCACCTGGTAGTAGCCGCTGACCTTGGGGTTCTCGTCGACGTTGAGCTTGCCCACGAAGACCCGCTCGTCCTGCTCGGCGGCGAGCTCCTCGAGCAGCGGCGATACCCGCCGACAGGGGCCACACCAGGGCGCCCAGAAATCGACCAGGGCCACGCCCTTGCCGGTGGCCTTGCGGAACGAACGATCGGTCAGCTTGACGACGCGACGACTCATGGGCGCAGCTTACCCGCCGACGCCTCGCCTCCGGCGTCGCGTCCGCGGCGCCCGGCTCGAGACCCCGCCCGCGGTGCGCTAGGCTGCGGCATGGTGCGGGTCAAGCGCATCTACGAGGCGCCTGCAGAAGACGACGGCACGCGCGTGCTGGTCGACCGGTTGTGGCCGCGCGGCGTTCGCAAGCAGGCGGCCGCGCTGGACTGGTGGGCCACAGAGGTGGCACCGTCGACGGCGCTGCGCAGGGCGTTCGCTCACCACGGCGAGCGCTTCGAGGCGTTCGCCGAGGCCTACCGGCGCGAGCTCGAAGGCAACCGGGCCCTGGAGGAGCTCCGTCGGCTGGCGGCCAAGGGTACGCTCACGCTGCTGTATGCGGCCCGCGACGAGGAGCACAACCACGCGCGCGTGCTGGAGGCGTTGATCCGCGACTGAGGAGCCGCCTCAGCGGTCGTCCCCGGAGCCCTGCAGGACCCCGCGGTCGCGGCGGCTGGCGAGCTTCTCGAGGTTGTTTCGGCCCACCGACTCGAGCGACAGGCCCAGGTCGCTGGCGAGGTTCGCCACGTACCAGAGCACGTCCCCGATCTCCTTGGCCAGCGCCTCGCGCTGGGCCTCGGCCAGGGGTGCGCCGGGCTCGAGACCCTCGTCGCGCATGAGCTTGCCGAGCTTCTCGGCGACCTCGCCGGCCTCCCCGGCGAGCTTGAGCGTAGGGTAGAGCACACGCGCCGCCTCGGGGTAGATGGCGGTGGTGCGCGCCCGGGCCTGGTACTCGTCGAGGGTCATGGCGCCACCATACCCGGGTGCGGCGAAGGCCACTGCGGCGCGGCGCTTTGCGCCCTGCTGGAGCGGGCTCCGCGCGGCCGCCCGCGCTTGCGTGCCGTGTGGCCCTCTGGTAGACTACGCTTCGCTCTCGAGGTCAATGGCTCGGCCCGGGGCGCGCGGTCGGCGGTAGCTCAGTGGTAGAGCGGTCGGCTGTTAACCGATTGGTCGTAGGTTCGAATCCTACCCGCCGAGCCAGGAGACAACCCCGCCGACGGCGGGGTTTCTTCGTGTTGCAAGGATGCACGAAGCGAGATGGACGGCCCCCGGTCGGACCTCGATTGCACTGGCCGCGGCGAGCGCGTAGACTGCCGCCGAGGTGAGAGACCGGCTCATCGAATACATGAAGCGGATGTCCCCCGACATCGACGCGTCGGAGATGGAGCGCATCGTCGACGAGCTGGCGCCCGCCTCGGGCTTCTCGCGCGGCGACCTCCTGGTTCGACAGGGGGACGTGGCCCGAGAGTGCTACTTCGTCCTCCAGGGCTGTCTTCGACTCTTCTCCGTCGACGGGGAGGGTCGCGAGACCACCGCCGACTTCATCACCGAAGAGCAGACCGCCGTGATCTTCGAGAGCTTCAAGCAGGGCAAGCCCTCGCCCTACAGCCTCGAGTGCCTCGAGGACAGCATCGTCTTGCACGGCGACCTCCACAGCGAGACGGAGATGTACGAGCGCTTCCCCGCGCTCAAGGAGCTGACTCGTCGGGCCATCGAGGAGCAGCTGGCATCCCGCCTGGAGGCCCACGCCACGTTCAAGGCCGCGAGCCCCGAGCAGCGCTACCTCGACCTCCTGGACGAGCGCCCGGGGCTCCCGACCCGCGTGGCGCAGCATCAGCTCGCCAGCTATCTCGGCGTGACGCCCGAGTCGCTCAGCCGGATCAAGCGGCGCGTCAAGCGCGCGGGTTGATGCCGCTCGGCGGACGTTCCATCAGCGCGTGAGGGCCGCTGCCCTTCGCGCCCTGCCGCGCTCCCCGAACGCGGTCGCGATCAGCCACAGCGCGAGCCACAGCTCGGCCAACGTCATCGGCACGGCCAGGATCGACTCGATGAGCCCCGCCGTCCCGGTCAGCGTGATCCCGAGGTTCTGGTGCGCATGGATGAGGGCGTAGCACAGCCCGGCAAAGACGAGCAGCCACGCGCCCGCCCGGGGAACGAAGCCGCTTCGAAGCGCGAGCACGCCCAGCAGGACCAGGTGGATGCCGAAGAGGATCAGGGCCAGCGACCAGATCGTCTCGAAGTGGCGTATCTGCGTCAGCGGCTCGGTACCGACCGAGGCCGCGACGAGAAAGGCGGCGCCGCCGGCCAGGCCGCCGGCATAGACGATGCGGGTCCACGCCATCAGCTGCGACAACGATCGCGCCGCCGGCGCGAAGAGTCGCCACAGGCCCACGGCGACCGTCACGTCGGCCGCGACGATGACGAACCACAGCGCGACCTCCAGACGGAACAGCCCCAGGTGCGTGGCGATGTTCGATGCGGTCGCGGCAGCGTCGTCCGCCACGACCAGGCTGCCATGGATCATGCCGTAGGCGACCGCCGCCGCGACCGCCATGGCCACCAGACTGAATCCGGCGGCGAGCCGCGCGCCGGGTCGGGCCGGGTGCGCGGCCGCTGCCGCTTGGGGTCGATGATCGTCGTAGGTCATGTCTCCTCCTGCCAGGTACGAGTCTAGGCATGCACGTCGGGTCGTTCATTGACGAACGTCAAGGGATGGAACGTGCCGCGCGAGCAATCAGCCCGGACCGTCGCCTTGCGGTGAGGGGATGCGCTGGGTCGCGGCGGCGGGCCATGGCCACGCCGTCACCACGACGTCGAGAGCGCGAAGCGCAGATCCGCCGAGGACGTGCTCTCTCAGTCCGGGCGGGTGGTCCG
This sequence comes from uncultured bacterium, assembly GCA_964407955.1. Classification (GTDB taxonomy): domain Bacteria; phylum Deinococcota; class Deinococci; order Deinococcales; family Trueperaceae; genus JASBRS01. The sequence continues at coordinate 4,255 of CAYOXR010000528.1, forward strand.
CCGGGCTAGTGCGCCAGCCCCAGTGGGTTGGAGAGGGCGTGTCGTGCCGCCTCCCAGGCGCGCTTGAGCTCGAGCTCCTGGTTGCCGAGGCCGGCGGCGGGGAGCTCGGCGAAGCGCGCGACCTCCTCCTGCTTGGCGTTGAGGATCTTGTTGAGTACGGCGTGCAGGGACTCCCGCACGGCCAGGCCCTCGCGCAACATGTCCTGAAGCTCCAGGACCCGGTTCACGAGGTCCTCATGGCTCATCGCCTCGAGTTCGGCGCGGGTGCGCTGCATGGTCCCTACTCTAGCCCGTCGGCGCGTCACCCGCCGCCGCTGCGCGGCGGCGACGGACCGCCCGGGCCGGCCGCCGGGGCGCGCGGTATGCTGCCGCATGTCCCCCGAACCGACGTCCCTGAGCCTCCTGGCGCTGGCCCGGGCGTACCGCTCGGGCGAGCTCGATCCCGTCGACGTCACCGAGGCCTACCTGGCGGCCGCAGGGAGGCACCCGGAGGGCGAACGCATCTACCGGACGCTGACCCCGGCGCGCGCGAGGC
>CAYOXR010000529.1:0-2680 GCA_964407955.1 uncultured bacterium
GTGAACGTGAAGCCCCGTGTGAAGGCCACCTGCGCATAGTCGTCGTCGAAACTAGACGTGAAGAAAGAGTTCGTGCCGGCGGTCGGATCAGGCACCATCTGGACCTTGGCATCCGAGCCCACGATCGTGCACGCCGAGAAGAGCAGCGCGAGAGCTGCGAAGGCAACGAGGAGAGCGGCGAAACGGCCTTGTCGTAACACGTGACACCTCCAAGCCAAGCCTAGCTCATGGTTCTCAGCTGTCTCTCATTCATCGTATTCGGCGCAAGGGGTTTGGTAAAGCCCCTTGGGCCGCCTTGCCAGCCGTGCGTCACGTTTCGACTGCTGCGAACGGACTATCGCGGCGCGGCGAACAGACCGTGCTGAAGGGCCCGCCAGACCCGTCCGGCGCAAGGGCACGTTCCGTTTCGACGGCGCTGCGCGCCGGCGCTCACATCGCTTCCGGCGCCTCGATCCCCAGCAGCCCGAGCGCCTCGGCGAGCGCGCGCCGCACGCGCTCCACCAGGGCGAGCCGCGCGCCGCGCAGCCCGGGCTCGGCCTTGAGCACCTGGGTGTCGGGCCGCCCGTCCTCACCCTTGTGGTTGTAGTAGCCGTTCCAGGCCGTCGCCAGGTCCAACGCGAACTGAGCCACCAGGTGGGGCGCCAGGTCGCGCGCCGCGGCGTCGAGCACCGCGGGCAGCCGCGCGATCACCTGCGCCAGGCGCACCTCGAGCGCGCCGAGCGCGGCGAAGTCGGCCGTGCTGTCGGCCAGGCCCGCCTCCTCGGCCGCCCGCAGGATGCTGCAGGCGCGCGCATGCGCGTACTGAACGTAGGGCGCGCTGTCCCCCTGGAGCGACAGGGCCTGCTCCCAGCGGAAGTCGATCACCTTGCGCGCCTCGCTCTTCAGCATCCCGAAGCGCAGCGCCCCCACGCCCACCTGCCGGGCCACCGTGTCGCTGCCGGCGAGGTCGGGGTTCTTCTCCTCCACCACGGCCCGGGCCCGGCGTGTCGCCTCCGCCACCACCGCGTCGATGGACAGCGTCAGGCCCTTGCGGCCGCTCATCGGCTGGCCCTCGAGCGTCACCACCTCGTAGGCGAGGTGGTGCGAGTTGCGGTAGGCGCGCTCGCCCGCCTCGGTTCCGGACAGCGCCAGCGCGGTACGCACCAGCGTTTGCGGGTGGCTCTGACGCACGTCGATGACGTTGATGATCTCCTGGCCGTGTGCGAAGGTGCGGCCGTCGGGGTGCGCGTCGCCCTGCGGCGCGCTGGTGTAGAGCGGCTTGCCCGACGGCTGCTCGGCGAAGCGCCGGAAGCGCAGCCCCTCGAAGATCCCCGCCTTCCAGAACTGGTAGCCGATATCCTTCGCCACGTACATGGCGTTGCCGTCGCTTCGCACCAGCACCACGCTGGCCTCCTCCAGGCCCGGCAGGAACTCCGAGACGTCCATCACCAGCGCGCCGGCGTACTTACCCTGCGTCGGACGCGACACGTAGGGGCTTGCCTCCAGCACCTCCAGGCCCCGGGCAAGGAAGCCGCCGTGGACCACGTCGGACTCCCACACAAGCAGGTCGTACTCGGCGTCGAGCGCGTGGAAGGTCTCGAGCTGAGCGGCCACCACGCGCTCCACCTCGCCCCGCAGCTCGCCACGTTCGAGGCGGGCCATGACGCCCGACACGCCGGCCTCGATGCGCTCGGCATCCCGCTCCTTGGCCGCCCCCAGACGCACATAGAGCGTGCCCAGCCAGTGATCGTACTTCTCCGCGCCGGTGTAGGCTTCTCCGAAGTGCTCGACTGCGAACAGGCTCTCCGCGGCCTGTCGGCCGGTGTCGTCGATGTAGTTCTGCACCTCGACCTGGAAGCCGGCCGCGCGCAAGATGCGGGCGCAGGCGTCGCCGAGCACGATGTTGCGAAGGTGGCCAACGTGGGCCTCCTTGTTGGGGTTGACGGAGGTGTGCTCCAGCACTACCTTGAGACCTCTGGCCGGTGCCGACGGCTGCGCGCGCACCACGTCGGCGACGAAGACGCCGGGCTCCACCACGAAGTTGATGTAGGCGCCGACGGCGTCTGCCCGCGCGACGCCTCCCGGGAGGCGGAGGCCCGCCACGAGCTGACGGGCGATGTCGGCAGGATTCCGCCTCAGCCTGCGAGCGAGCGTGAACGCGACAGGGCTGCCGTAGTCGCCGGGCTTGTCGGCGGGCACCTCCTGGAGCGACGCTTCGGCGTCCCCTACCCCCAGTTCGGTAAGTGCGTCCTGGACGGCCTCACGCAGGGCATGGATGACGTCTGACATGGCGCGCCTACGCTACCACGGGCCGCCCTTCGCCTCGCGGTCGCGGCCCACGCAGGGCGCCGCGGTGAGGCAGCGCCCGGACTCGGCGCGGTCGGCGGGTCTATACTGTGCGGACCGGCGGAACGCCCTGCCGCGACGCGCAAGGCGTGCCGGTACGGCGTGCGCGTGCGGGCCTTCGCACCACGTAGGCTGGGCTCTACATGAGTTAGTCCTATGCAGTAAAGTTGATACGTGTTGACTCAGATTCCTCTCCCAAACCTCGTACGCGCAGAGACAGGCGCGGCGTGTGACGTACAATCCCATGGCCAGCGTTCTGTGTTTCGCGTAGTCTAGGAGATCTGATGGCAGAGGTTCCCACCCCCACCGACTTCAGCGCCCCGATTCCGGTGTGCCCGGTGCGCGGCAGCGTGCT
>CAYOXR010000530.1:0-2131 GCA_964407955.1 uncultured bacterium
CGCCGCGGCCACGCGCGTGGCGTCAACGCTGGCTCGCGTGCCGCGCTGATCGGCGGGCTCGACGGCACGTCCAACACCGGCCAGGCGCTGGTCATGGGCACGCAACCCAGGGGCACGCACGCGCACAGCTTGGTGCAGGCGTTCATGGCGGCGGGCATGGACGAAGTCGACGCCTTCCGGGCGTACGCTCAGACTTTCCCGGACGACTGTCTCTTGCTTCTCGACACCGTGGACACGCTTCAGAGCGGGCTGCCCAACGCCATCACCGTGTTCGAGGAGCTGCGCGCCGCTGGCCACGAGCCCCGTGGCGTCCGTCTGGACTCGGGCGACCTCGCTCACCTGGCCATCCAGGTGGCCAGAGAACTCGACCGGGCCGGCTTCGAACAGGTACCCATCACCATGTCGAACCAGCTCGACGAGTTGACCATCTGGCAAATCCTGGAGCAGATCGAGGACGAAGCACCGCGCTACGGTGTGGATCCGAAGCCGCTGGTGGCGCGCCTCAGCTACGGGGTGGGGACGCGACTGCTCACGAGTCACGGCGCGCCCGCGCTGGATGGCGTCTACAAGCTGGTGGCGCTTCGCCATGGTGGGGTATGGGCGCCCACCATCAAGCGCTCCGATACCCTGGGGAAGGCCACAACTCCCGGCCCCAAGCGCGTTTTTCGCGTCTACGACTCGCGCGGCATGGCTACCGCCGACCTGGTCACGCTCGCCGAGGAGGAGCCGTCGCGGCAACAACCCCTCAAGCTCCGGCATCCCGTCGAGCGCACCAGCCGCACGCTGGCACCCGACCAGATCGGCGACATCGAGTGCTTGATGGAGGTGGCCTGGGAGGATGGCCACCGCAGCGGCTCGGCCCCCGACCTGGCCACGCTCAGGCAGCGGCGGGAGCGCGACGAGTCACGCCTCGATCCAGGCGTCAAGCGCCTGATCAATCCGCACATTTACCACGTGTCGTTGAGCGATGCTCTGTGGCAACTGAAGCAGGATCTGCTGGCGGGACCAAACAACGGCAACGGCAGCACGCAAAGCTGAGCGCGCGTCGCTCGAGCAGACCCGTGGGCTCCCCCTCAGCCCTGCTTGGGTCGCCTCAACATGTAGGCCCCGCTGCGGATGCGGCTAAGGTATTCGGAACCCTCGGACACCCTGTCCAAGGCACGCTCCACCCGGGCCACGCTCAGGCTCAGGGACTCGGCGACACGCTCCGTGCGGACGATCGCGGGAACGTCCGGTTCGGCCAGGTAGCTGAGGACGGCGCGGATGTCCTCCTCCACCGTTGCCTGTTCGCCGGGACGCTGCGGCGCAGCAGCCACGGCCGCGGCTCTCGTGTCGGGCCCATGGCCGTCGGCCACGCGTTGCTCAGCTTCGTCGGCGCCCGGCGGTCCGTGGTGGTCGCCGCTCGCGTGAGCCGCAGGCGTACCGGCCCCGCCGGTCATGCCGCGTTGCGAGCCCGGCTGCCAACTGGCACCCGAATCCGGTTGGCCGCGACCACGCCCCGAGGCACGCTCGGGCTCGAACGTCGACGTCGGGCCCTGGCCGCGCTCGCCCGCACTCGGCGCGTGGCGGGCACCCTCGTCACTCCGGCCGCCCGCGCTCCGGCCGACATCGCCTCGCCGCAGCCCCAGGCGCCGGCCCCACCCGAACAGGCCCGCGGCGCGCGATCCCTCGACTTCCCGCGGCTGCGCGCCACCGACGCTGCCGGACGTCTCCCCCTCGCCCTCACCACCGCCGCCCGGTACAGGCGCCGCGGTCCGCTCGGCCGCGACCTCCGCAGGCGACGACTCGCGTGGCGACCTTCGGACCTCGCGCACGACCGCCGAACCAGGAGTGCGGGCCGACGGCTCGGCGCGCGAGTGCCAGGCGGGAGCGTCTCGCCCGTCGGTATCCGGACTGAGCACGTCCAATGGCTCCCAGTGTGGCTGCGCCGTGCCGGCCTCGGCCCGCCCCGGCTCGGCCGCCTCCCCTGCCGGCACCGACGCGGCGGGGACCTCCATACGCAGACTCGGCGGCGTCTGAGACGCCGCCGAGCGAGGCGCGGATTCGTCGTCCGTTCTGGACGACGGCGCCGCCGCGGTCGAGTCCTCTCCCCCGCCGGGGGAGCCCCCGCCCGGTGGCGACGCCGCTCTAC
>CAYOXR010000531.1:0-4193 GCA_964407955.1 uncultured bacterium
AGCTGATCAGGTCACGGACGGAAGGAGCAGCATGGAACTGCACACCCTCGGCCGCACCGGCGTTCAGGTCTCGACGCTGTGCTTCGGCACCATGTCCTTCGGCGGCACCGCCGACGAAGCGGAGTCCGCTCGCATGTTCGCGCGCTGCCTCGACGCCGGCATCAACTTCTTCGACACCGCCGACGTCTACGCCGAGAGCCGGTCGGAGACGATCCTGGGCTCGCTGATGAAGGGGCACCGCGAGTCCCTGGTCATCGCCAGCAAGGGCTTCGGGCGCACGAGCGACGATCCCAACGACCGCGGCCTCTCCCGGCGCCACCTCACGCGTGCCGTGGAGGCCAGCCTCAAGCGTCTTCAGACCGACCGCCTCGATGTCTACTACGTGCATCACTTCGACCCGCTCACCCCCATCGACGAAGCCGTGCGCGTCCTGGACCACCTTGTCCAGCGGGGAATGGTGCTCTACCCCGCCGTGAGCAACTGGGCGGCCTGGCAGATCGAGAAGGCCCTGGGCGTCAGCGCCCGCGAGCACCTGGCGCGCTTCGAGGTGGTGCAGCCCATGTACAGCCTCGCCAAGCGCCAGGTCGAGGTGGAGATCCTGCCGATGGCGCAGGCCGAGCAACTGGCGGTCGTGCCCTTCAGCCCGCTCGGAGGCGGCCTGCTCACCGGCAAGTACGGCGTGGGCCGCGTTCCCGAGAGCGGGCGGCTCGTCGAGGACAGCACATACGTCAAGCGCTACGGCGGCGACCAGTACCTGCAGGTGGCCGACGCCGTCACCGGCTACGCCCGCGACCACGGCGTCCACCCCGCCACGCTGGCCGTGGCGTGGGTGAGGACGCACCCGGGCGTGACCGCGCCCATCATCGGCGCGCGCAACGTCGAGCAGCTCGAGCCCTCGCTGGCGGCGGCCGACTTCGACATGAGCCCGGAGATGCGCGCCGAGCTGACCGCCTTGACGCCGGCGCTGCCGCCCGCCAACGACCGAACCGAGCAGACGGCGGCGCGCTGAGCACACGGCGGCGCGTGGAGCCGTCGGGGGAACGGCCGCCGACCAGGCTAGACTCCGGCATGCCCCGGGCCACGGTGACGCTCGTTCCCTACGACCCCGGGTGGGCCGAGCGCTTCGCGACCGAGGCGACGCGCCTGCTGGAGACCTTCGGCGCCGAGGTGGCGGGGCTTCATCATATCGGCAGCACGGCGGTTCCGGCACTGACGGCCAAGCCCACCATCGACGTCCTGCTCGAGGTTCGAGACCTCTCCCGCTTCGGCCGGCTGCGCACGGCTGCGGAGCGCGGAGGCTACGCCTGGCACGGCGAGTTCGGCATCGCGGGGCGGCGCTACCTGGTACGGGCCGGCGACGCCGATGGCGAGGACGCCGTCCACGTGCATGCGTTCCTCGCCGGGGACGCGCAGGTCGCCCGACACCTGGCCTTCCGTGACTACCTCCTCGCGCATCCCGACCGGGCCGCGGCCTACGGCAGCCTCAAGGCGAAGCTGGCCGCCGCCCACGGCGACAACCGCGAGGCCTACGTGGCTGGCAAGTCCGGCTTCATACGCGAGACGGATGCGTTGGCGCGGGCGTGGCGGCGGAGCTAGCAGCGTCGCGGACAGACGCCGTCCCAGCAAGCGAGGAGCCGGACAGCGACGCGCGGAGCACCAGCGCCCCCGGCGCGGCCGGGATAGGCTGGGGCCGGCATGTCCGGACGTCGTGCACGCCTTCATCCATCCCCGGTACGCCTGGCGCGCCGGACCCTGCTCACTGCGGGCGTTTCGGCCGTCCTGTTGCTGTGCGGTCCGTGCGCCGCCCCCTGGCTCTTGTCGCCTGCCTGGGCCGCAACGCCGACGCCCGGCTCGATGCTGTGGCGCTACCCCACGGGAAACTGGGTGCAGTCCTCTCCCGCCGTCGGCCCCCACGGCACCATCTACGTCGGCTCCGACGACAATCAGCTCTACGCCATCAAGCCCGACGGCAGCCTGAAGTGGGTCTTCCGCACGGGCGACATCATCTACTCCTCGCCCGCCGTGGCCAAGGACGGCACCATCTACGTCGGCTCGGGCGACGGTCACCTCTACGCCATCAACCCCGACGGCAGCCTGAAGTGGAAGATCCGCGCAGGTAGCTCCGTGAGCTCGTCGCCGGCCATCGGACCCCTCGGCACCATCTACGTCGGGTCGGGCGACAATCACCTCTACGCCATCAACCCCGACGGCACGCTGCGCTGGCGCTACCAGACCGGCGACATCGTCTACTCCTCGCCCGCCGTGGGCAGAAACGGCACCATCTACGTCGGGTCGAACGACGCCTACCTCTACGCCATCAACCCCGACGGCAGCCTGCGCTGGCGCTTCGAGACGGGCGGCGAGGTGCTTTCTTCGCCCGCCGTGGGCAGCAATGGCAACGTCTACGTGGGCTCGAGCGACGGCAAGCTGTACGCCTTCACGGCCAACGGGACCTTGAAGTGGACGTACGCCTCGGGCGACATCGTCTACTCGTCACCCGCCATCGGCTACAACGGCACCATCTACGTCGGCTCCGAGAACCACGACCTGCTCGCCATCAACCCCGACGGCAGCCTGGCGTGGCGCTTCGCCACCGGCGACTACGTCACCTCTTCACCGGCCATCGGCAGCGACGGCACCATCTACGTCGGCTCCGATGACGATGTCGTGTACGCGGTGAATCCGGACGGCAGCCTGGCGTGGCGCTACAAGACGGTCTACTACGTCACCTCGTCGCCGGCCATAGGCCCCGGCGGCACCGTCTACGTGGGCTCGTGGGACCACAACCTCTACGCACTGGCGAGCGCCTCGGCCGGGCCGGCGACCTCGGCATGGGGTGAGTTCCACCACGATCCGAGCAACAGCGGCCGGGCCCACTGACGGCGAGCCGGCGCAGCCCGCCAGGGACGCCGATGGCGCGTCCTGAATGGCAGAAACGCCGTTCAGAATGAGAAAAATGCCGCTAGGAGGGACGCCCGACGCCGCTTGCCAAGTTTCATACTTATCCTCATCTGAGCCCTGACTAGACTGAGCGCCTACATGGCAAGGATTCGTGGAATGCACTCATCCGTTCGGACGCCAGCAGCCCGGCCGCAACCGGGCCGCTGTCGTACACACGCGTTTGGGGGACGCATCGCTCTATCTGAGGCGCGCCTGTGAGGCGCGGCCTCATCATCGTCCTTGCGCTATCTCTTGCCTTCATCCTTGCATCGTGCTCGACCATAAGCAGTCCACAGGTGGCGACCTTCGACGCCAGCGCCAGCAGCATCCTGTCGGGCGCGGGCGTCACCTTGAGCTGGTCGGTGACCGGCAGCGGGCCGATCGACGTCACCATCAATCCCGGTATCGGCGACGTCACGGGCGTGACCAGCGTGACCGTCCATCCCGTGCAGACCACCACCTACACCCTCACCGCCAGCAACAGTGACGGCTCCGACAGCAGCCAGGTCACGATCAACGTGGTCAGTACGCCCACTGCGCCCCACATCGCGAGCTTCACTGCGACGCCCACCAGTATCTCCTCCGGGGGCAGCAGCACGCTCTCGTGGAGCGTGACCGGCACCACGCCCATCACGTTGAGCATCGATCACAGCGTCGGCACGGTGAGCAACCAAAGCAACGTCTCCGTGACGCCCAGCCAGACGACCACCTACACGCTGACGGCCAGCAACGCCGCCGGCGCCGCCACCGCCAGCACCACCGTCACGGTGGCGACGTCGTCGCCGCCGCCCGACACGCAGAGCCCGACGGTGAGCATCACCAGCCCCACCAACGGCGCCAGCGTCAGCACCTCCAGCATCACCGTCAGCGGCACCGCCAGCGACAACGTCGGCGTCACCAGCGTCAGCTACGGCCTCAACGGCGGCAGCCTGCACGGCTGCAACGGCACCACCAGCTTCACCTGCAACGTCTCCAGCCTCAACTCCGGCTCCAACACCATCACCGTCCACGCCTACGACGCCGCCGGCAACGACGGCACCACCAGCGTGACGGTGAGTTACTCGCAGTCCTCGGACCCCTTCAACATCACCGTCAACTACGTGTCGACGGTGGACAGCACGGCGCAGGCCGCGTTCAACGCCGCCGCAGCGCGCTGGGACAGCATCATCACGCAGGGCCTTCCCAACGTCAACGTGTCGATCCCCCAGGGCTTCTGCGGCAGCAGCGGCACCGCCGCCCCGGCCATGCCCACC
>CAYOXR010000532.1:0-2979 GCA_964407955.1 uncultured bacterium
CACCGCTCGATCCTTGTGCTGCCGCCGGCCGGCCGGCGGCAGCACAAGGATCGAGCGGTGAACGTCACGTCACGGCTCCGAAGGTCAGGCCGCGCACGAGCTGGCGCTGCGCCATCCAGCCGAAGATCAGGATGGGCGCCACCGCCAACGCCGAGGCGGCCGACATCTTGGCCCAGAACAGCCCCTCGGCGGTCTTGAAGCCGGCGATGAACACCGGCAGCGTCGCCGCGGTGGTGTTGGTCAGGTTGATGCTCCAGAAGGCCTCGTTCCACGCCAGGATGATGGCCAGCAGGCAGGTGGAGGCCAGGCCCGGAATGGCCACCGGCAGCACCACCCGCGCCATCACCTGAGCGGTGTTGGCGCCGTCGACCTGGGCGGCTTCGTGCATCTCGGCGGGGATCTCTTTGAAGTACGAGTAGATCATCCACACCATGATCGGCAGGTTCATGGCGGTGTAGACCAGGATGAGGCCCCAGATGTTGTCCAGCAGCGACAGGTCCTTGTAGATCAAGAAGATGGGGATGAGCACCCCGACGGCCGGGATGAACTTGGTGCTGATCATCCACAAGAGCGTACCGTCGGTGGCGCGCGTCGGGTAGAAGGCCATGGCGTAGGCGGCGGGTACGGCAAGCAGCACGCCGATGCCGGTCGAGACGAGCGACGAGGCCAGCGAGTTGAGGGCGTAGTGCAAGTAGTTGCCGCGCGCCAGCGCCTCGCCGAAGCTCGCCAGCGTGCGGTGGAACCAGAACCGTGGCGGCACCGTGAAGGCGGCCGTCTCGGTCTTGAAGGCGGTGAGCAGCATCCACAGGATGGGGAAGAAGAACAGCAGGGCCACTACGTAGCCCACCACCGTCATGCCCAGCTTGCGCCTGAGCTTGCGCCTGGCCGAGCGGTCCTGCGCCGAGCGCGCGGCCACGGCAGGCGCCCTCATGCCTGCGCTCCTTCAGCCAGGTTGGCCGCCACGAAGCGCACCAGGAAGATCGCCACGATGTTGGCCAGGATGACCGCGAAGATGGCGATCGTGGAGGCGGTGCCGATGTCGTACTGGAAGAACGACTCGAGGAAGATCAAATAGGGCAGGTTGGTGGTCGCCAGGCCGGGCCCGCCGGAGGTGGTGGCGTAGATCTCCGCGAACTTGGTCAGGAAGAAGATGCTCTCGAGCATGATCACCACGTAGATGGTCTGGCCGAGGTGGGGCACGGTGATGAAGCGGAACTTCTGCCACGCGCCGGCGCCAACCGAGCCATTCGCGAAGCGGGCATGAGCGTGCCGCGCGACATCTCCCTGGTGAGCTTCGACAACTACTCCTGGACGCAGCTGGTCGAGCCCCAGATCGACGTCATCGAGCTGCCCGTGGAGGCCATGGCACTGGCCTGCATCGAGATCCTGTTCGACCTGATGGATGGCGGCGCGTCCTCGGAGCCGCCCGTCCGGCGAGTGTTCCCGGCGCGGCTGGTGGTGCGCGGGAGCTGCGCGCCTCCGCCCACGCGCTAGTGGCACCGTCCGCCGCGGCTCTTCCCGCCGACGCGTTCTCCACGCCCGCCGCCACGTTGCACCGACGCCCCCGGCGCGCGTCAGCGTGCCGGCAGAAGGCGCGAGGCGCGCCGGCGAGCAAGCGGCCCCCGCCCCGGCCCGAATGGCCCGCGGCGGGAGCCGCTCCATGCTCCGACCGGCCGGCCCCGACGCCTGCCCAACGGCAGCATCGGAACCGCCTTTGCAGCCCGGCGCGCCCTCACGTCAGTGGCTTGGCGTGATGCCGGGCGCGACCGCTCAGGCCAGTGGCTTGGCGCGCCGCTCGCGGCCGCCCTGTTCATCCATCAGGGCCCACAGCGAAGCCACCACGATCACGGCCCCGACGATCCAGGCGTCGAGCCTCGCCGACGCCAGGCCCGCGAAGCCGATGACCCAGGGCACGATGAACACCAGCGCGCCGATGAGCGCCATAACCGCCTCGGCGGAACGCGCGTCGCGGTCGACCAGCGCCCACACCGCCGCTACCACCGTCAGGCCGCCGAGGATGAAGGCCGCCCACATGCCGCCGACCGCGGTCGTGTAGCCCAGCAGCCAGGGCGAGGCGAAGAACCACGCCCCGGCGATCAGGCTCACCCACACCTGCCAACGCCTCGTGATGCGCATGACCTCTCCTTTCAGCCCTCCAACAGGAGACGACGGAGACTGCACAGGTTTTCCGGGGGGCCGAATGCAATCTAGACCGGTGTGCACTCGGCGTCTACCGGCAAATGACCCTGGCACTCCGCCGCCATCGCCGCCACGGCGAAGGCGCTTCAGGGCGCGGCGAAGAAGAACGCCAGGCCCAGCACCGCGTACACCGCGAGCAGCAGCATCCCCTCGAACCACACCGTCTCGCCGTCCACTGCGATGGCGTTGACGATGAAGGCCGCGCCGGCCACGGCGACCAGCTCCAACGGGTTGGCGAACACCAGGTCCATGGGCCGTCCCATCAGGTACGACACCAGCACCAGCACCGGCGCCACCAGCAGTGCGACCTGGATGCTCGAGCCCACGGTGATGGAGAGCACCAGGCCCATGCGGTCCCGGCGCGCGAAGTACAGTGCCGAGATGTACTCGGCCGCATTGCCGACCACCGCCAGGACGGTGATGCCCAGAAAGAAGGGCGTCAGGCCGAGCGCGCTTGCGGTGCTGTCCAGAGCGTGCGATACGAGCTCGGCCTCGAGCGCGGTGACGGCGGTGGCGCCCAGCAGGACACTCAACGCCAGCGGCAGGCTCCACGTCGCCTCGCCGGCGACCGGTTGCCGCGCGAACACGTCGCGGTGCGTGACCAGCGTGTAGACGAGGTTCCCCACGTACACCGCGATCAGTACCAGGGCCACGCCCAGGCTGAGGCGCTCGTCGAGCAGCGCGGCGTTGGCGACGCCGGCACCGCGCTCGGTGAGGTCGAACAGCGCGGGCACCAACAGTCCCAGCACCGCCAGGATGAGCAGGCTGCTGAGGAGCTCG
>CAYOXR010000533.1:0-8040 GCA_964407955.1 uncultured bacterium
GGAGGGCTTCGCCGTGATGCCGGACGGCCCGCGCGCTGCCGGCGCTGAAGCTCGTCACGAAACGGCTCGCCTCACCGATGCGCTCGACCAGCACCGCATCGCCCGCCGGAAAGAGCTTGACCTTCAGGCTGGAGCTCCCCGCATTCACGACGAGGACCCCGGGTTCCTGCATGCTTCCTCCGTGACGCCGGCACCGCATCGGCCCCCACCGGCGCCCCTGACCCGTCCGGCCCCATGGCGGCCGGCGCGCGACGCTCACCCCAGGCGCCACAGGCAATCGAGCGGCCTCAGGAGCCGGGCGCCGCGCCCGGCGCCGGTCCTGGATGAGTCTACCAGAGCGTCGTCCGGCGTCCGCGCGGCGGCCGGCGTGCCTGGCGCAACGCCGTCGCGATCGGGACGTCAGACTTTAGTGATGGGCGCTCAGGTTTTGTATAAATGGTGACAGACGGCGTCGGGCCCCGGCGCGTAGCATGAGCTTCCGAGAGGAGGAGACCATGTACCGCCTGTTCACCCTCACCGAAGCGACGCGGCTCCTCCCTGTTGTGGACGAGCATCTCGGCGCCTTGCAGGCTGCCGCCGCGGACGTGGCGTCGCTGCGCGAGCGCCTGGGCGAGGTGCCTGCCCACAGCTTCGAAGCGACCAACATCGCCGCCGAGATCGCGTTCCTGTTGAAGGCGATCCACAGCAGCAAGGCGGAGCTCGACCGGCTGGGCGTGCAGATCCGGGACGTCAAGGAGGGCCAGGTCGAGTTCCCCAGCCAGCTTGGTGCAGAGGTGGTGTGCCTGACCTGGGAGAAGGGGCAGGGAAGCATCACCCACTATCGCCCGCTCAGCGGCGACACCGAGGTTCGCCCTCTGCCGGCCGCTGCTCCCGAGCCGGCGACCGCCGTCAAGGCCCGGGCCTGAGCGCCGCAACCCGCCGCACCCCCAAGCGCACCGCCACCACGACCCGCGTCGACTCAGCGAGATGAGCGCGCCGGCGCCGCCGCTGCGCCCAGTGCAGCGCGCGCGCCGAAGTCGTGGATGAGGCGCGGAACGAAGCCGATGGCGTCGGCCGCCACGAAGTGGACGTCGATGCCGTCGAGCCTACTGAGAACGCTCTCGCCGTCGCCGAGGTCGCCGTGAACGTGCCCGAACACCAGCGCATCGGGCGCCGCCTCGAGGATCAGGTCGGTGAACGCCGACGGCTCCAGGCGGGCGTTGGTGGGCGGGAAGTGCAACATCACCACCCGGTAGCGGCCTTCCAACGCTGACGCCGCTCGCAGCGACAGCGCCAGGCGCTCGACCTCACGGCGATAGATGCGATCGTCCTGCTCCGTGTACTCGCGGCTCCCGGGGCACACCCAGCCGCGACTCCCCGCCACCACCACGCCGTCGACCGCCACGGCGTCGTTCTGCACGGCCAGCATGCCCTCCGGGAGGGCCCGTCTGAGCTTGGAGATCGACGGCCACCAGTAGTCATGGTTGCCGCGCAGGATGACCTTGCGTCCCGGCAGATCGGCGATGTCGCGCAGGTCGAGCAGCGCGTCCTCGAAGCGCATCGCCCAGGACAGGTCGCCGGGCACGAGCACCACGTCGTCGTCACCGACCACGCTGCGCCAGCCGTTGAAGAAGGCGTCGGGATGGCCGTCCCAACCGGTCCCGAAGATGGTCATGGGCTTGGGATCGGCACGCGAGAGGTGGGGATCGGCGATGGCGAACAGGCGCATCGGGGGCCCAGTCTACCGTGGCCGCCAGCGCAGCCTGGTGCGTTGGACGCCGACGCTGCCGACGCGCGCCAGCGCGCTGCAGGCGTCCTCGCCGCTGACCGGATGCCGCCACTGCGGTGCCAGCTCGCACAGCGGCGCCAGCACGAAGGCCCGCGTCATCATGCGCGGGTGCGGGAGCGTGAGCCCCGGTTCGTCCACCACCAGTCCGGCCACATCCAACAGGTCGAGGTCGAGCGTGCGCGGCCCCCAATGCACGTCGCGCCTGCGGCCCTGCGCGTGTTCGATGGCCTGCAGCGCGCGCAGCAGCGCTCGCGGCTCGGCCAACGCCGGCACCGCCTGCAAGCGCACCACGGCGTTGAGGAATGCGGGCTGCCCCGGGGGACCCCCGACCGGCTCCGTGCGGTAGATCGATGACCAGCGCACACCCGTCGCGAGACGCGACAGGGCCGCCGCGGCTCGCCGCAGCTGGACCGCCGGCTCGTCGAGATTGCTGCCCAGCGCAACAAGCGCCGCGCCAGCCTCGGCGGCACCGTGACGGGCCGCCTCAGCCACGCTCGCGGCGCACCTCGGCGAACACGTCCCTCACCACCCCCGGCAGCGGGGCGTGGGGCTTGTGGACGCGCACCAGCACGGTCTGGACACGCGTCTCGGAGGCAAGGAGCGCACGCGCGATGTGCGCGGCCAACGCCTCGATGAGCCGGTAACGCTTCTCGGTGACCTCGCGGCGCACCAGCGCGTAGACGCGGCTGTAGTCCACGGTCTGCTTGAGGCTGTCGCGCTCAGGCAGGCTCAGGCTCAGCTCCACGTCGACCACGAAACGCGCCCCCATCTTCGACTCTTCTTCGAAGACGCCGTGGTAGCCGTGGAACTCCAGGCCCTCCAACACGATCCTATCCATGGCTGCCCGCCCGCTCCCCGGCCACGCGGTCAAGCTCCCCTGCCGCGCGGTCAGGCTCCGCGGCCGACACGGCGCCCAGCACCGCCAGCGCCTGGGCGTGCTCGGCCACATCGTGGACGCGCAGCAGCGCCGCACCGCGCTCGGCCGCGTACAGGTTCAGCGCCAGGGTGCCCGGGAGCCGCTCCAACGGCCCGGCCCGGCCGGCGAGCCGGCCGATCATGCTCTTGCGCGACGCGCCGATCAGCAGCGGCGCTCCGTGCGACGACAGCCTGGTGGTGGCGCCGAGCAACGCCAGGTTGTGCGCGAGGCGCTTGCCGAAGCCGATCCCGGGGTCGACCAGCACCGATGGCACCCCGTCCTCGAGCGCGCGTCGCGCCCGCTCGGCTAGGAACGCCTCGACCTCGGCGACGACGTCTCGATAGTGTGGCGTACGCTGCATGTTGCGCGGCGTGCCCCGCATGTGCATGATCACCGCCGGCACGCCGGCTTGCGCGCAAACGCTGCGCATGGACTCGTCCCTGAGGCCCCGGATGTCGTTCACCAGGCAGGCGCCCGCCTCCACCGCGGCCTCGGCCACGGCCGGCTTGACGGTGTCGATGCTCACGCGCACCCCTCGCGCGGCCAGTCCCGCCACCACGGGCAGCACCCGGGCGAGCTCGTCGCGCTCGGCCACACCCTCGGCTCCCGGACGGCTCGACTCGCCGCCGACGTCTACGAAGGTCGCGCCCTGGTGCCACAGCTCCAAGCCGGCCGCGATCGCTTCGTCGGGGCCGTTGAGACGGCCGCCGTCACTGAAGCTGTCCGGCGTGACGTTGAGCACGCCCATGAGCGCCGCGCCTCGCCAACTCAGGACCCAGCGCCCGTCACGCTGCTCGCAGCCCGGCACCGCTCTGTCGAAGCACAGCCGGTGCCCCTCCGTCCACCACCGCGAACTGCGCGGCTCGTCCTGCGGCGCGTCAGCCATGCCGCGACATCCCCCGACTCGACGTGCCCGCCGGGCCCGCGCCGTCCGGCACCGTGGCGCCGCCCGCACGCCAGTCGGCCGGGCGCGGCCCGAGCCCCAACCGCCATGCCACGGACGCGGCCACGCGCGTGCCGGCCTTGCCGTCTCCATACGGGTTGGGCGCTTTGCGCATCGCCGCCAGGGCCTCGCCGTCGTCCAGGAGCTCCATCAGCGCGGTTTCCACGGCGGCCGGGGCGTTTCCCAACAGCTTGAGCGTGCCCGCCTCGATCCCCTCGGGGCGCTCGGTCACGTTCCGCAGCACGGCCACGGGCACACCGAGTGCCGCGCCCTCCTCCTGGATGCCGCCTGAGTCGGTGATGACCAGCTCGCTGCGCTGCAGCAGGGCCAGCATGCCCAGGTAGTCCCAGGGCGGTTCCAGCATCACGTTGGGAACGGCCTCGAGAGCGGGCCCGACGGCCTCCCGCACGGCCGGGTTGAGGTGCACGGGATACACGAAGGTGTGCTCCGGATGTGCCTGTGCAACGCGCGCCAGCGCCGCGGCCAGCTCGGGCATGACAGCCAGGTTCTCGCGCCGGTGCATGGTGACCGCCACCACCTTACCGGCAGGCACGGGCGCAGACAGGCGCGCCTGCGGCAGCGCCTGCAGCACCGCGTCGACGGCGGTGTTGCCGGTGACGATCATGGCGTCCGCGCGCTTGCCTTCGGCGAGCAGGTTGCCCTTCGCCCACTCGGTGGGCGGCAGGTCGAGGTCGGTGATCACGTCGGTCAGACGCCGGTTCGCTTCCTCGGGGAACGGCTGCGCCAGATCGTGAGACCGCAACCCCGCCTCGACGTGGGCGACCGGCATGCCCTCGAAGAAGGCCGCCAGCGCCACGGCGAAGGTCGACAGCGTGTCACCGTGCACCAGAACGTAGGCGCAGCCAAGCTCGCGCAACCGGGCGGCAGCGGCCGGCACGATCCGCGCCAGCAGGTCGGGCAGCGCCTGACGCTCGGTCATGACCGCCAGGTCCGCGTCGGGCGTGAGGCCGAAGATGCGCAGCGAGTCGTCGAGCTGCTGGCGATGCTGGCCGGTCACCAGGGTGATCGGTTGAAGCGTGACCATCCGCTCCAGCGCGCGCAACACCGGCGCCATCTTGTGCGCCTCGGGACGCGTGCCGAACGCCACGCACACGCGCGCGGCGGGCGCCGTGCGCCCGGAGGCGGTCACGCGACCGGCTCCCGCCGTTCCCGCCTCACCTCGGCCAGGCGCAGCACGGACACGCCCGCGATCATCACCACGATCAGTACGAGCGTGAGGTACGTCAGCACCGGCGGCGTATCGGACAGCATCATCCCCACCAGGCCGAGCGCCAGAGTGGCGACCCACAGCGCGATGACGGTGCCGCGATTGGATCCCGACCGTTCCCTGAGCAGGTCGTGGATGTGGTCGTTGGCCGCCTCGGCCGGGTTGCTGCCGCGGCGCAGGCGCCGCAGCGTGACCTGCGTGATGTTCACCACCGGCAACGCCAGTACCAGGATGGGCGCCACCACCGTCACCGCCGCCGTGACCTTCAACGCGCCGAGCACGCTCACGGCGGCCAGCACGTAGCCGAGCAGGTACGCACCTGAGTCCCCCATGATGATCTTGGCGGGGCTGAAGTTGTGACGCAGGAAGCCGAGCGCCGCGCCCGCCAGCGAGGCGAGCAGCAGCACCGCCGCGCCGCGGTCGGGGAATTGCATCGCCACGGCCAGCAGGCTCATGCTCGAGATGGCAGCGATACCCGACGACAGGCCGTCCATGCCGTCGATGAAGTTGAAGGCGTTGGTGAAGCCCACCACCCACACCAGGGTGATGAGCACGGTGGCGAGCTGCGGGATGAACACGTACGCCGTGGGGCCGAAGTAGTTCGTCACGAAGCCGATGCTCACGCCGTTGACCACCAGGATCCCGGCGGCCACGAACTGCGACGCCAGGCGCATGGCGACCGGCACCTCCCACATGTCGTCGATGAAGCCCACCAGGGCCATCAGGGCGGCGCCGAGCGCGATCGCCAGGAGCTGCACGCGGTAGGGATCGATCAGGCTGGGAGCCACCAGGCTACCCACCAGCAGCGCCACCAGGAAGCCGCCCAGGATGGCGATGCCGCCGATGTTCGGCACGGCGCCGACGTGCATGCGCTGGCCCCGGCCGTGGATGCCGCCGCCCTCCTGCACCGCCCGGATGCGCAACGCGAAGCGCCGCAGCCGCGGCACGGACAGGCCCACCGTCGCCAGCGCCACCACGAAGGCAACCAGCGCGCCGGGGAGGAAACCGATCAGCGTCGAGCTCACGAGCTCATTGTATGGCCGTGGCCGGCGCGTCGAGGCACGCGCGCCACTTCCGGCGCGGCCGCCGGGACGAACTCATTTCGTGCCGTAGATACGGTCCCCCGCGTCGCCGAGGCCGGGCACGATGTAGCCGTGATCGTCGAGGCGCTCGTCGCGGGCCGCGAGGATGATGTCGACCTCGGGGTGCCGTTCCGTGACGGCGGCGATGCCCTCCGGCGCCCCGATGATGCACAGCAGCTTGATGTTGCGCGCGCCGTGCGCCTGGAGCACGTCGATGGCCTTGGAGGCGCTGCCGCCGGTCGCGAGCATGGGGTCGAGCAGGAACACGCTGCGCTCGGCGATGTCGCCGGGAAGCTTGCAGTAGTACTCCACGGGCTTCAGCGTGTCGGGGTCGCGGTAGAGGCCGATGTGCCCCACGCGCGCGGCAGGCACCAGGCCGAGGATGCCGTCGACCATCACCAGGCCCGCCCGCAGGATGCCGACCAGCGCCAGCTTCTTGCCCGACAGGCGCTTGACGCGTGCCGGCGCCACCGGCGTGTCGACGACGGCATCCTCCAGTGGCAGGTCGCGCATGGCCTCGAACGCCATGAGCATGGTGATCTCCGTGCACAGGGCCCGGAACTCCCTGACGGAGGTCTGCTCGTCGCGCAGGACAGACAGCTTGTGCTGGATCAGCGGGTGATCGATCACGATGACCGGCATGGCGCCCTCCTGGTGGGGCCGTGGGTCCAACAGAGCGGCCGTTCCTCGAGGGAACGGCCTGCATGGCGGAGAGGGTGGGATTCGAACCCACGGTGCAGCAATGCCACACAACGGTTTTCGAGACCGTCCCGTTCAACCACTCCGGCACCTCTCCACGGACCAGCGCGGCGGGCGGCCGCCTCAGGGCGGCAGCGCCCGTCCACGGAGCGCAGAGAGTATAACGCACCCTGCCGACGGAAGTCGGGAAGCGCGCCCCTTGACGGCGCGAGCGGTGTTCCATACACTCGGCCTTGTCTTGCTGGCCCATCGTCTAATGGCAGGCCAACCGGTTCTGGTCCGGTCGGTCGGGGTTCGAATCCCTGTGGGCCAGCCATTCTCTTCTCGGCGCGCCGCTCGGGCGCCCGCTCGCCCGGGCAATCGCCGTCTCCAACGGAACTCCTTGACACTCTCTGGCACGCGCGGCTAGACTCTGGCTGTCCGTCTTGGCCCATCGTCTAATGGCAGGACAACCGGTTTTGGTCCGGTCGGTCGGGGTTCGAATCCCTGTGGGCCAGCCACATCGCCTCCCGGCAGCGGGGGGCGATTGCCGTGGTGAGGCCCCAGGTCAGCCCTCGCCGTAGTCGTAGAAGCCGCGACCGCTCTTGCGGCCCAGCCGGCCGGCCTCGACCAGCTTCCGTAGCGTCTGCGGAGGACGGAAGCGCTCTCCCAGCGCCTCGGCCAGCGACTCGGCGATGAGCAGCATGGTGTCCAGACCGATGTAGTCCGACAGCTCCAACGGGCCCATGGGGTGGTTCAGCCCCAGCTTGACGGCGGTATCGATGTCCTCGGCGCCGGCCACGCCCTCCTCCAACATGCGCACGCCTTCGAGCAACAGGGCGGCAACCGCCCGCGTCGTGACGAAGCCCTGCCGATCGGCCACCGTGACGGTGGTCTTGCCGCAGCGCTGCGCCAGCGCCCGCGTCGCCTCCAGCGTGGCGTCCGAGGTCTGCAGCGCCCGCACGATCTCCACCAGCGCCATGCGCTCGGGCGGGTTGAACCAGTGCATGCCGATCACCCGGTCCGGGCGAGCGGTGGCGGCGGCGATCGCGGTGAGCGACAGCTCGCTGGTGTTGCTGGCCAGGATGGCGGCGGCCGGCGCCAGACGGTCGACCTCGGCGAACAGCCGGCGTTTGAGCTCGAGCTGCTCGGGCGCCGCCTCGATGACGAAGTCCGCGTCGGTCACGGCTTCCTCAAGGTCCCCGGTGAGCCGCAGCCGGGCGGCGACGTCGGCCGCCTCGTTGCGCTTGGCGATGCGCGCTGCGGCCGCCTCGCGCGCGGCGTCCGCGACGTCGTAGACGGCCACATGTAGACCGCTCTGCAGCAGCAGCGTGGCGATGCCGCCGCCCATGGTGCCGGCACCCAGCACCGTGACACGTCCGATCGATGCCATGCATACCTCGCTCTCCGGCGCCCCGCCGCCGC
>CAYOXR010000534.1:0-4041 GCA_964407955.1 uncultured bacterium
AGCTCCCAGACGTCCTTTAGGGGCACGTGTACGATGCCTCGCTTGTCCACGCCGACCATGACGCCGGCGTGGCCCTCGACCAGGCTGCGCACCGCGTGGAACCCCATTCGTGAGGCGAGCACCCGGTCGCGCGTCGACGGCGAGCCCCCGCGCTGCGTGTGGCCCAGGATCACCGTCCGCACCTCGTACCCGCAGCGCTCACGGATGCGTGCCTGCAGGTTCATGGCACCGCCTTCGTAGGCGCCCTCGGCGACGACGACCACGCTCGAGGTCTTGCCACGTTGCTGGGCCGACACGATCATGTCCGCCACTTCCTCGGCTTCGATGCGCACCTCCGGCAGCAGGATCGCCTCGGCACCGCCGGCGACGCCGACGTGGAGCGCGATGTGCCCGGAGTGCCGCCCCATGACCTCGACCAGGAAGAGCCGGTCGTGGCTGGCGGCGGTGTCCCGCAGCCGATCCACCGCCTCCAGCGCGACGTTGATGGCGGTGTTGAAGCCGATGGACACGTCGGTGCCGTAGATATCGTTGTCGATGGTGGCAGGGATGCCGATCACGGGGAAGGCATGCTCCTCGAACAGCCGGTAGGCGCCCCGGAAGCTGCCGTCTCCACCGATCACTACCAGGCCGTCGATGCCCCGCTCGTGGAGGTTGGCCACCGCCGTGGCCCGCCCGTCGGCCTCCATGAACGCCTTCGAACGTGCGGTGCGGAGCACGGTGCCGCCACGCTGGATGATGTTGGCAACACTGCGCGCGCCCATCTCGACGATGTCGCCCTCGATCAGGCCCTGGTAGCCGCGGTAGATGGCCGAGATCCGCAGGCCTTCGTACACAGCGCTGCGCACGACCGCCCGGATGGCCGCATTCATGCCGGGCGCGTCCCCGCCGCTGGTGAGTATGCCCACGTGGTTCATCAGCGGATAAGTATAGCGTCCCGGAACCGCCCTCCCCGCGGGGCGGACGTCCCGACGACGACGCCGGCGCGTCGCCGTCGGACGCGAGCGATCCGGGGCCGGTGTCGTCAGGCAGGCATGGGGTCGGAATCGGGCTGGTGTACCACGATGGCTTCGCGGGACGAATGTCCGGTGGCTCGTCGTTCCGCGGGTGTGTCATGATTCAAGCCAAATGAATATCGTCGCCCTCAAAGAAACTGTCGCAGGAGAAAGGCGGATCGGGCTGACGCCCGGGATCGTCGACAAGCTCGTGCGGCTCGGTATGTCGGTGACGCTGGAGCCGGGCCTGGGCGCCCCGCTCTTCCTCGCCGACGCGGCATTCGAGAAGGTGGGTGCCCGCTTCGAGCCCGATCGAGCGGCCCTCCTGTCTGGAGCGGACGCTCTGGTGAGCGTCAACAAGCCTACGCCCGACGTCATCGCCGGCCTTCGGGAGGGGGCCGTGTACGTCAGCTTCCTCGACCCGTTCCGCAGTGCGGACACGGTGCGGGCGCTGGCCGACGCCAAGGTCAGCGCCTTCTGCATGGAGCTGATTCCACGCACGACGTACGCCCAGAAGATGGACGCGCTCTCCAGCCAGGCGAGCCTGGCCGGTTACGCGGCGGTGATCATCGCCGCCGAACGCATCGACAAGTCGCTTCCGATGATGAGCACGCCGGCCGGCACCATCGCGCCGGCGCGCGCGTTCGTGGTGGGGGCCGGCGTCGCCGGCCTGCAGGCGATCGCCACGGCCAAGCGGCTCGGCGCCCGAGTGGAGGCGTACGACACCCGTCCTGTCGTCAAGGAGCAGGTGCAGTCGCTCGGCGCTCGCTTCGTGGAGATCGACGTTGGCGAGACCGGCCAGACCGAGCAGGGCTATGCCAGGGCGCTCACCGAGGAGCAGCTCGAGATGCAGCGCCAGCAGATGGCCAAGGTCTGTGCCGGCGCCGACATCGTGGTCACCACCGCCCAGGTGTTTGGACGTCCTGCGCCCAAGATCATCTCGGCGGAGATGGTGGCCGGAATGCGTCCCGGCGCCGTGATCGTCGACCTGGCGGCGTCCACCGGCGGCAACGTGGAAGGCACGCGGCCGGGCGAGGAGGTGCGCACCGACAACGGCGTCCTCATCGTGGGGCTGTCCAACTTCCCGGCCGAGGTGGCGCGAGACGCCAGTCAGATGTTTGCAAGCAACGCCTATTTCCTGCTGGAGCACGCCTTCGACAAGGAGGCGGGGACGCTCAAGCTCGATACCGCTGACGAGGTGATCGGGGCTGCGCTCCTCACCCACGAGGGCGAGATCCGGGACGAGCGCGTCCGCGGCGCGGTTCTGGAGGGTTCCAAGTGACGATGCTGTTGCTGTTGTTCATCTTCGTGATGTCGATCTTCCTGGGCCTGGAGCTCATCGGCAAGGTCCCGTCGCAGCTCCACACGCCGCTGATGTCGGGCTCCAATGCCATCTCCGGCATCAGCATCGTCGGCGCGCTGGCGGCCACCGCCATCCACGGCACCTTCGGGACCGTGCTCGCCGTGCTCGCGGTGGCCTTCGCGACGATCAACGTCGTCGGCGGCTACCTGGTCACCGACCGTATGCTGGCCATGTTCAAGACCGGCAAGAAGGACTAGGGAAGCCTCATGACGACAGTCATCAACCTGGCGTACATCGTTGCGTCGATCCTGTTCATCTACGGACTCAAGATGCTCGGCCGGGTGGATACCGCCCGGCGCGGCAACATGGTGTCGGCCGTCGGCATGCTGCTCGCCATCATCGCGACCCTGCTGCTCGGCGGGCTGGACTACGTGTGGATCATCGTCGGCCTGGTGGTCGGCGGGGCCATCGGCTGGTGGGCGGCCGCGGTCGTCAAGATGACGCAGATGCCCGAGATGGTGGCGTTGTTCAACGGCTCGGGCGGCCTGGCCTCGATGCTGGTCGGCTGGGTGGAGTACGTTCGCAACCCGCACCCCGACCTGGTCACCGCCATCGCCATCTTCTTCGCGGTGCTCGTCGGGGCGGTGGCGTTCACCGGCTCGGTCATCGCCTGGGGCAAGCTCTCCGAAACCATGCCCGGCAGGCCGATGCTGTTCCGGGGGCAGCAGCCGGTCAACGCCCTTATCGTCGGCGGCGCCGTCGTGCTGGGCGTCATCTTCATCATCACGCCGCCGAACACCTACCCGCTGCTGCTCGCCGTCATCGGCCTGTCGCTGATCCTGGGCGTGCTGGCGGTCATCCCCATCGGCGGCGCCGACATGCCGATCGTCATCTCGCTGATGAACAGCTACTCTGGTGTGGCGGGCATGGCCGCCGGCTTCGTGATCCGAAACAACGTCTTGATCGTGGCCGGCACCCTCGTCGGTGCGTCGGGCCTGATCCTCACCCAGGTGATGTGCAAGGCGATGAACCGCTCGCTCGCCAACGTGCTGTTCAGTGGTTTCGGCGCGGTGACCACCGCGGGCACGATGAAGGTCGAGGGCGAGGTCAAGCCGATCACCGCCGAGGACGCCTACTACATCCTCGAGGCCGCCAGCTCGGTGATCTTCGTGCCGGGCTACGGCATGGCCGTTGCGCAAGCGCAGCACGTGGTGAAGGAGCTTGCCGACCTGCTCGAGCACAACGGCGCCGAGGTCCGCTACGCCATCCACCCGGTGGCGGGCCGCATGCCCGGCCACATGAACGTGCTGCTGGCGGAGGCGAACGTGCCCTACGAGCAGCTGGTCGAGCCCGAGGACGTGAACCCCACGATGGAGACGGTCGACGTGGCGGTCGTCATCGGGGCGAACGACGTGGTCAATCCGGCCGCGCGCGAGGACGAGACCAGCCCGCTCTACGGCATGCCGATCATCAATGTCGACCAGGCGCGCACGACCTTCGTGCTCAAGCGCTCGATGAACCCGGGCTTCTCCGGAGTGGACAACCCGCTGTTCTTCAAACCCAACACGCGCATGCTCTTTGGCGACGCCAAGGCGAGCATCAGCACGCTCGTCTCGGAGTTCAAGGAGGCGGTGGCGGCCTGAGGCGCAGCGTCCGGCGCCGGGCAACCGCGCCGAGGAACGACCGAGCCTACGACGTGGAGGCGGCCCACTGCAGGGGCCGCCTCCACGTCGTAGGCTGCCGGCC
>CAYOXR010000535.1:0-8879 GCA_964407955.1 uncultured bacterium
CGCCCGAGTCCTGTCCGAGGCGCCCTCGCGCTACTGGGGCCGCGCCTACTCGGCGTTCGCCGTGCCCGGAAAGCCGCCTCGAGCGTGACTGCAACGCCACGCCACCGACTCCGACATGACGTGCGGTCTACACTGGGTCAGGCCTGTGGTGCAGCCTTGCAGCGAGGCAGGAGGAGGGACGCGATCATGCGCCCGACCATCCGGACCCTGGCGCGCACCCGGCCACGGCCAGATTCCACTCGCGACGTCGACGGTCGTGTCGACCGGAAGCCGCCCAAGACGATCGAGCCGAACCGCTGGATGGGTGAGTGCGGATACTTGATCGGACCGTTCAGGTGCCGCCACTTGGCGGACTGTTTCGCCAATGCCATGGTCGAGTTCGGACAGTACGAGTGCATGGGCCACCGCGTCTTGGCGGCCTCGGACGGCTTCTACCTGAAGACCGTAATGGTGGGCGAGCCCGACGTGGTGACGGCCCGGGGTTACCGGCGGTCCGGCTCGAGCGCGGCCCTCAACCGAACAGCAGGCGCGTTACGACCCCGGCCAGTGGCGGCAGGAGAAGCGTCGCGCTCACGCGGACGACGGTGAAGCGCGGGCCCACCAGCGCCAGCTCGAAGCTCAAGATGCCCAGGTTCCAGACCGCCCAGCCTGTCACCATCGAGACGGTCGCCGGCAGGCTGGCGCCGGCAGCGTGAATGGCGGCGATGATCGGGAACGACACGTAGGGTCCGCCCGGGATGAGCGCCCCCGCGATCGAGCCGACCACCACATCGAGCAGGTTGGAGGAACCACCCAGGAAGTGGTGGACGAGTGTTGGAGGCAGCGCCGCGGCGAGCATGCCGGCAACGAAGAAGGCGGCGACCAGAAGCGGGAGCGTGCCTCGCAGCATGCTCAGACCCAGCAGGGCGCCGTCCCGCGCCCTGCCAGGGGCTTGCCGGCGAGCCACCGCCACGGCCAGCAGCGTTAAGCCCACCAGTACCGCCGTCGCGACGATCACGGTGACGGACGCTTCTCACTCACGTCGACTCTCCCCTGCCTTGACGCGCGCCGGGGCCGGATGCCGGCAACCCGTCGCGCACCCAGCCGGTCGCCCCGCGGAACAGCACCTGCGCCAGAAGACCCGCGAGCGGCGGGAAGGCCAGCGTCACCACGTATCGGACCCAGGCGACGTGCACGCCGAGCAGCCCGACCTCCAGAGGCAGACGACTGACGGTCCACAGGTTCTTGGCGACCACGAATGTCACGATCGTGCCGATGGTGGCTCCGCTGCGCAGGAACGCCACGGCGATGGGGTAGTAGGCGTAGGGTCCGCCGGGGATCAGGGCGCCGGCCAGGCCGCCGATCAGCAGGCCGCGCCAGCCGGACTCCGCGCCGAGCCAACGGCTCACCAGCTCGCGTGAGATCATCACCTGGATCAGGCCGGCGAGCACGAACGCGGCGACGATGAGCACGGACGTCTCCAGGAGCAACCGACCCGTCCCGGCGAGGCCGGCCAGGACGTGGCCCCAGCCTCCTTGCAGATAGGCGAGTGCGCCCAAGGCGATTGCCACCACGCCCAGCCCGATGGTCATGTTGCGTTGCACGCGGCACTCCTCCCTGGGCTGTGGGGCCGACGCCAATCGGACGTCGAGCCACGGTCAACCGCAATTTCGTCCCCAGGCCTAACCTACGCCGCGCCCCGGCGGCGTCGCCCGCACGCCCGAGCTGCGCGTCTAGCGGTCGCCGGGCCGGCCCGCCGGTGGCGTGGCCGGCGTCGCCGCAAATGGTACCGATAGCGTGTCGGACATGCTTTCTCGGGCCCGTCACGGACCGGGCGCGCCACGAAGGCGCTGAAACAGCGCCCTGCACGCGAGCATTGAGCAGAGGTGTCGACGGGCACGGCTTAACGGCGCTCACGGGGCAACCGCTGCGCCCACAACTTCACTACTCTGTGCGCCAGGTCCGGCCCACTGGGCCCACAGGACCCGCAGGGGCTTCCCGGCACGATCGTCCAGGTGCGGCAGCCGCCGGCCACCGGCAACTTCAACGCGCACGGCGACGGTGCCGGCACGCTCGTGCTGCGCATGACCAACGAGCCGAACACGTGGACGCCGGCCTCGAGCCACGACACGCGCGACGCTCTCGTCGGCCTCGTATTCCACATGAACGGCAAGTACTACCTCCCCGGCTCGCTCGTTCCGAACATGACCGGCTTGCAGGCCGGGCGCGTGTACTACCTGACGGCGGACGGCAACATCTCCAGGAGCTCACCGGCGTCGGGGCAGACTTTGATCGTCGGGAAGGCGGTGGACGCCACCACGTTGCTGTTCTATCCGACGTTCCAGTAAAGGCTCAGGCGACACGATGCCGGGGCGGCCGACGCGGCCGCCCCGGCACGTGGCTACCTCAAGCGCCGCCGGCCGGTGAGCGAGCCGCGCGCTACGCAGGGCTCTCGCGGCGCAAGTCGGCCGCGCACGTCTCGGGCGTGCGCCCGACCGCCGCCTCCCAGTGCAAACGCTCAAGGTACATGGCGTCGCTCCGGTAGTAGGGAAGCATCGCGGTTCGGGTCACCATCGTCAGGTTCACGCGGAACGACGCAGAGCCGTCCAGAGGACCGGACGCCAGGCTCGCGTTGAAGCTGTTGAAGCCGAGGGCGG
The DNA here is from genome assembly GCA_964407955.1 of uncultured bacterium. Classification (GTDB taxonomy): domain Bacteria; phylum Deinococcota; class Deinococci; order Deinococcales; family Trueperaceae; genus JASBRS01. The sequence continues at coordinate 2,637 of CAYOXR010000535.1, forward strand.
CGTAACCCCGCAACACGCGCGCCATGCCCGTCGCGAGGTCCGCGACATCGGCCTCGTCCAACTCCAACAACGTTGCCTTGCCGCGCACCACGGCCCTCACGTCGTTGAACCCGATCGGCGCAAAGGCGGTCATCCAGGCGGTCGAGCCGACGTCCCACAGGAAGCGCGTGCCAGCCCGCCTCTCCGTCTCGGCCAGGTCGTCCCAGAAGCTGCTCCCGTGCTCATGAAAGTAGCGCTCTCCGGCCTCGCTCTGCAGGCGCATCATGGTCGTGGCGAAAGGATCGACGAACACCTGGGCGTGCGGGTGCGGCAGCGAGCCCCCCGAGGGGAACAGATAGTTCACGTTCCAGGCACAGTGGCGTGCGTCCGGATCTGCCTCGTGGACGGCGCGCACATAGCGCAAGCTGGCACCCAGGTTGTCCGCGATGAGCGCCTCGGAGAAGGCGTCGACCGCCAGCCAGTGCCGGCGCGTGAAGATCGCCACGGCGGCGTACTGGGAGTAGGGCACGAGGTTCGGGAACAGCACCGCCTCACCCTGCCGGATGCGCGGCTCCGCACTGATGGCCGGATCGATCCGTGGCGTCCGCGCCTCGAGCCCGTCCCCGCAGAACGGGCAACGCGGGTCCGGCGCCTGCAGGCGCGCCAGTGCCTCCGGGTCGGCACGCTGGAGCTTGACGCCCTCGGCGATGCGAGAGGAGGTGCCGAGCAGCGGGTCCCGGCGCACCTCGACCGTCCGGACCGTCACTTCGGAGCCGTCCGGGCTCGGCACGCGTGCCTCGATCGTCTCGCCGTGGAAGTCTATGGGCATGTGAGCCTCTCGCTCCGGTCGCACGCGCCGGCCAGGACGCGTGCCCGGCGGGGACGCAGGCCGCCGCGCGACGACCTCGAGCCTACTGTATCGCCGCAGGGGCGAAACCCAAGGGATGCGCCGCGAGGCGTCGTCGTGACCGGACAGATGAACGGCGGCCCTGCGGATGCCAGGCAGTCACACGGCCGCCGGAGGTCGCCCAGGCCGCCAGGCCGGTCGGGGTAGCGGCCACCCGTGTCCGCCTCAAGCCAGGTAGTGCTCCGCGATCCTGGCCATGTAGGCATCGTCGCCGTGCTCATGGCGGTACCACACCGACCACTCGGCGTCCTTGCCGACCAGGTAGCGAAGCCGGTCTTCGCCATCCGTGACCGCGCCGAACACCGTCTCGGCCACCAGCTCCGGTTGGCGCTCCTCCTGCGCCTGCCAGGCCTTCCAGAACCGGTTCCAGGCAGGCTCGTAATCGAGGAGGTCGTCCCGCGAGGCACGGTCCAAAGAGCGCCCGCCGACATCCGTCTTGAAGCGCCCGGGTTCCACCACCTTCACCTGGATGCCGAGCTCCCGCAGCTCGAACGCGACCGCCTCCGAAAACCCCTCCACCGCGAACTTCGTGCTCGCATACGGGCTCAGGAACGGCGCGGTTGCCCGGCCGGCGGTCGACGACATGTTCACGAACATGCCCGCACGTCTTCCTCGAAAATGCGGCAGGAACGCCCTCGTCACCGCCATCAACCCGAACACGTTGGTGTCGAACTCACGCCGGATCTGCGCGTCGGTGGCCGCCTCGAACGGACCCGTCAGGGCGTACCCGGCGTTGTTCACCACCACGTCCACCGCGCCCATGTCGCTCAAGATGGCGTCGCGCGCGCGTTCGATACTCTCGATGTCGGTCACGTCAAGCCGGTACAAGCGGACGTTCTCCAGGGCCGCAAGCTCCGGATGCTCGTCCGGTGCGCGCATGGTCGCCGCCACGCGCCAATCACGCTCCGCGAAGTGCAGCGCCGTGGCCCGGCCCAGCCCGGACGAGGCCCCCGTGATCACGATCGTTCCCATAACACCGTCCGCCCTTCCCGCCGCGCGGCAAATGCCGTGGCCAAGGCGTGCATCGGAGCGCGCCCACATGCGCAGATGCTCTCTCGCTCGCGGCATCATAGCGAAACGAGCTCGCCAGCCCAGAAGGCGACGCTTCCCTGATCCGGAAGGTGACGGGCCCCGACACGTCCCGACGAACCGGCACGCTCGGGCGCAAGAGGCGCGTGTGGAAGCGCTGCGCTGGCTGCAGCGCCGGCCACCGGAGGGTGCCCGGCGTGCGGCCGGCGTCAGTGGATGGGCACCAGCCAGTGCCGCTCCAGCACCCCGCCGCGCCACACCACCCAGCCCCGCGCCACCCCGAGGTGGCCGGCGACGGCGTCGAGCGCGTCCGACGGAAGCTCCGCCATGGTCAGCATCGCGGTCATTGTCGGCGGTGCGGGTGCCGCCGACGCCTGTCCGGGCGGCGAGGCATGGCGCGCGGCCAGCAGCGCGGTCTGGATGACGAAGGCGAGCGGCTGGGAGAAGGTCCGGAGCATCGTCGCCGTCCCGTGTAGCACGACGGGGGCGTTCGCGGCCAACACGGACTGCGCGTCTGCCGGCGCCTTGCTCAATGCCCTGGCCAGCGGGCCGTCGTAGTAGCTCTTGCCGCCACGATACGTGTCCACAACGGTGTGCATCGCCGCGGATGGGACGGCGATCACGAGCCGACCGCCGACGAGCGCTACGCCGATATCGGTAGCGGGGCCGACCTGGATTCGGGTGATGTCCACCCCGCGGTAGTGCTCGGTGCGGCTAGCCACAAGGGTGTCCGGCCGCAGGCCGGCCAGCTCCTTGCCCATTCCCGGCGCCCGCGCCAGCAGCTGCTCAAGCGCCTGTCCGAGGTGAGCCAGGCCGCTGCTGGCCGCCTCCACCGAAGACACTGGCACGATCGTCACCTGCGCGAGCCCGCCCGGCACCGCCCCCGGCGTGCCGGCCGGTGCCGGAAGCCGAACGCTGGTGACGACATTCCCCAGCCACGGGAAGAGGTCCTTCTGCAGATCGAGCCCGGTGCGTTGCTTCAACACCGCAAGCGGGTCGATCTTCGTGCCCTTGACTGCCGACAGCTCCTGCACGAGACCGCTCAGGTAGTGGACCGAAGCCTGCAGCCGCAGCGGCATGGCGTCGACCGCCACTGCGGAGGCAGGGGTGAGCAGGCTGGGCCGCGCGCGGCAGCCCTGGCAGCGCACCAACGCAGCCAGCTCAGCATCACCGCCGGTCGGGTCGACGCGGGTCCAGTTGGTCACCGCGATCCCGTCCGGGCTGAGTGAGAAATGCGCCGCGATGAGCGGAACGGTGTGCAGCGCGGCTTCCAAATGCGAACGCGCCGCCCTGATGGTGGGGTCGGCATCCAGTCCGGGCAGGGAGCCCAGCATCGACGCCACGGCCTGCGTGTCGACCACCACGCCGACGCCGTCCCCGCTCAGCGCCGGGATGTCGGCCGGAAGCTGCCCAGCCAGGCTCGGCTCGGAGCTGCCGTGCCCCAGTCGCACCGTGGCACGCAACAAGTCGACGCTGGTCGCCACGGCCACCACGTCGCCGACACGGGCGAGAGCGAGGGCGTGCCCGCCGATCTCTAGCGGCTGCATCGCGGTGCCGTCCTGCGTGAGCGGACGTCCTCTGCCAAAGCAGCCGCTGAGGACGTCGGAGGCCGCCTGCGCGGCGTTTGCGTCACCCGGCGCCGGCCGCGCCAGGAGCAGCAGCGCCGGCGCCGGGGCGTAACCGGTGGCGCTGAGCGCGAGCAGCACCTCGTGGGGGTGGCGGAGAGCGGTGCTGCCGAGCGCCGGACAGGCCGACGCCACGGCGCGCCCGGACCCGCCGGTCCGCAACAGCTCCGCTGCGGCGCCCAGCAGCGTCGCGACCTGCCGGTCGCTGGCGGCGCTGCCGCGTGCAGCGGCGGCCTGCAGCTCGGTCAGCACCGACCGGAGAGTCGCGCTGGCCGCTTTGGTCGGCAGCGCGCTGAGGTCGGCCGTGAGGCCGGGGTAGCTGCCGGCCCCGCGCGTTAGCTGGACGGCCAGCAGGCTCGAGCTGGGCGCGAGGGCGGCCAGAGGCGCCGCCGCGGCGAGCGGGAGCGCCAGTCCGGCGAGCACCAGGACGCCGGGGAGCGCCAGCCTCGCCAGCAGGGAACGGGATGGGAAGGTAGGAGGGGTACGAGCCATGGGTATCCCCTTTCGAGCCGGTACGGCGTCGCGCGCAGGACGGAACGCCTGTGTGGGCGGGGCGATGGCCCGGCGGCGCGCCGCGCGCCGGCCGCGCTGAGCCCGGTGCCGGCGAACCACATGCACCAGCGATTATATCACTGTGATATCACCCATGGATAGGTGCTCGACTCGCGGCGCGCGCCTCTGGCCGTTTGTGGGGAGGCGGGTCGGTTGGGTCCCGGGCACGCGTTTCGCCTGCAGCGGGCTCGAAGGGCGCCAGCGGGGGGAGTTGAAGGCTCACGGAACGCACGGCGGCGGACCACAGGTCCGCCGTCCTGGCCGTGTCAGGTGGACCGCTTGCCCGACCGCTCCCGGCTAGCGAGGCATCGCTGGTCGAGCGGACGTCGTTGCGGGCCGACCTGCCTGCTCGACGGCTCCAAGGTACTGGACAGTCCGGTCTATGAGCAGGCGGCCGAACGGAACGCTGATGTGGCCTTCGTTGCGCCACACGGGGACGCCCTTGCGCATGGGCGTGCATTCCGCCCCCGGGCATGCTAGGTCGCCATACCGCCAGACGTCGGCTCCGGTGCGAGCTGCCACGGCCTCGATGATCTGGTTCATGGGGACGCGCCAACCGGCTTGCTTGGGGAAGGGTGCCAGCGCGCACGCGTGCCAATGGTCCGCCCAAGCCAGCACAGAGCAAGCATCAGGTGTCCACGATGACCCGACGTCTTCGGGCATGGGCACCACTGCCAGTAGCGCCACCCTGGCTCCCGCTCGCTGCAGGCGCGTCGTGACATCCGTCAGGCCGCGCAGCACGGATTCCTCGTCCATGGATTTGAGGTAGCTTCCCGCCATTCCGATCACGACCACGGCCGGGGGATGGCTGACGAGGTAGCTCACGGTGCCTTCGACGAAGTGGCGACACGCGTCGGGAGCGGCAGCACGCAGGACGACGAACGGGCACGACGACAAGGTGGCTATGGTGATCGAGTCTCCAAGCTTCTTGCTTGCGCCGATGAGCGCCTCGCTGAACTGCCCGGCGTTCGAATCCCCGACCAGGACGACGTGCTCCGGGCTCGCTGGGCTCCCCCATGTGCAGGGGCGGGCATTCCTTTCGCCGAGCGGCACCGTGGAGTCACACCCCCGGAGGTAGGCGATGTGGAGCGCATACGCGTACTGGTGAGCGTGGATTCGAGGGGTCTGGCCGCCGCCGCGCAGGACGAACATGCCTGCCGTCATCGTGGCCAGCAAACAGGCCGCGGCAATCCCGAAGGGCGCGGCGCGACGGCCGGCAGTTCGCTTGCGGATGGGGTTTTCGACATACCGGTACGACGCCCACGCGGGCACCAACGAAGCCGCCCCGGCGACCCACGGCACCCACGATGCGTCCACCCAATACGCCTTCGCGAAGACCATGACCGGCCAGTGCCAGAGGTACCAGCTGTAGGAGAGGTCGCCGAGCCGCTCGATGGGTTTCAATAGCGCCCACCGGACGCGGTGCACGCGTGAACCCGCCTCCAGGGACCGCGTCGCTATCAACATCGCGGTGGAGAACACGGGCAGCAGCGCGATCCACCCCGGGAAAGCCATCTGGTCACTCAGCGCCACGACCGAGTAGGCCAGACCGGCAACGCCGATGCCCGCTAGCACCAACCGCCAGATGCCGGCTGGTGAGACCCTCTCCGGAACCAACACCAGAGCGAAGCCGACCAGGAACTCCCAGGCTCGCGTCACGGGTGCGTAGAAGGCGAATCGAGGATGCAGGTGCAGTGCGCCCAGCTGGAGTCCGCTCGATAGCCCGACCGACAGCCCAAACGAGATCGCTGCAACGGTACCGATCATGAGTGCCACGCGAGTCACCGACGACAGCTTGGCGCCCCGGAACAACAGCGCCACAACCAGGAGCGTGGGGATCGCGAGATAGAACTGCTCCTCCACGGAAAGCGACCAGGTATGCAGGAGTGGATTCAGACGCGCAGCCGGGTCGAAGTACCCCACGTGTCTGTAGAGAATGGCGTTCGCCCCCAGGAGCATCGTGGCGACGGCCGTCTGCACGGTTTCCCTGACGGAACGGTAGGGACTCAGAAACGGGGCCAACAGAACGACCGTGGTGAGCATCAGCGCGAGCGCCGGAAGAAGTCGGCGGATGCGACGGGCGTAGAAGCGCCCGAGCGAGATGCTGCCGCGGTCGACATACTCCGCCAGCAGGACTCGGCCGATCACGAA
>CAYOXR010000536.1:0-8969 GCA_964407955.1 uncultured bacterium
TCCACCGCGAACGTCTGGTCCAGACCCTTGGCCATCGCCAGGTCCTCGACGTCCCCCAGGGCATCGGTGAGCTTGGTCTGGATCGTCATGGTCATCTCCTCGCGCATGTCGGTCGAAGGCTATCCACAAGCCCATGACGGGACTCTTACGAGATTCTGACTTCGCTGCGAGCCGCTCCCGGTGACCCTGGGAGGGGTGTCGTGTCCGGCGGGCCTGCCCGTGAGTGGCGGGCCCCGATCCAAGAAGCGACAGCGGACACGTGTGGCGTACCCCACGCCGGTTCCCCACCAGGGTCCGGGTGGCGCAGTCGCAGGGACGCATGATCGTCGCAGAGCGCCGACAGGCAGGGTGGCGCAGCTCATGCGCCGCGGGGGCTTCGGGTGACGCCGCGTCGTCTCGGGCTTGCCGGCCGGCCAGTGGCCGCGACCCAATTCGGATTACTTCCACAGCGCAGGTCGGGTGTTTGCCGGACCCGCGAATGCGACGTTGCCGCTAGCGTGATCGGAAGCCGGGGGCAGCGAGGGCAGGACGGCGCTCGGGGGGTGGCGTTCCGCCTCCGGGGCGGCCGCCGCGTGCGACGTGGGAGGTGGCCTGTATGGCAGGACGTATTCTTCTCGCCCTGCTCGGCGTTGTCTGCCTGGTTGGCTGGGCCCGCGCGGCCGGCAGCGAGATCCTGTGGGACCGCTGGGGCGTCCCGCACATCTATGCGGACACCGAGGCGGACCTGATGTACGCGTGGGGCTGGACGCAGATGCACAGCCACGGGGACGTGATCCTCGAGCACGTCGGCATCGTGCGCGGCCGCGCCGCCGAGTACTGGGGCGAGGCATACCTCGAGTCCGACCGCTACGTATGGACGATGGGCCTGCCGCAGCTCGTCGCCAGGCTGGCGCCCGCCGTGGCCGCTGACACCGCCTTCGTCGACGGCATGAACGCCTATGCGCAGGGCCATCCGAGCGAGCTGCGGGCGGAGTTCCGTCGGGTCCTGCCGCTACGTCCCGAGGACCCGTTGGCGCTGGCGTTCTACGACGAATTCTTCAACGGCATGGTGGTGACGCCGGCGAGCATGGGGCAGCTACGAGAGGCGTTCCTGACGGGGGCGACGGTTCGCGATCCGCGCCCGAGCACCGGCTTGCCGGGGTCGAACGCCTGGGTCGTCGGGCCCGACAGATCGACGACGGGTCACGCCATTCTGCTGTCCAATCCTCACGCCCCGTGGCCTTCGCTGCAGGGGGCGCGCCACCTGCTGATGTATGAGGCCCAGCTGGTCATGCCGGACCTCGACTTCTACGGCGTGGGCTTCATCGGGCTGCCGGCGTTCACCTTCGGCTTCAATCCCTACCTGGCGTGGACGGGGACGTCTGCGCCGACGTTCGACTTCGTCGACGCCTACGAGCTGGTGCTGCGGGACGGCGGTTACCGCTTCGACGGGCGCGTCCTGCCCTTCGATGTCGAGACCGTCACGCTGCGGGTCCGCGGGGATGCCGGCGACTTCCGAGACGAAACGCTCACCGTCAAGCGCAGCCTGCACGGACCGGTTCTCGCGGAACGGGGCGACCGCGCACTGGCGGTGGCGTTCCCGCTGCCGAGCGCGGAGGAGGCCACCAAGCCGCAGCTCTGGGAGATGATGCGCGCCCGCGACCTGGCGCAGTTCTCGGCCTCGCTTGCGGCGCAGAACATGTTCGCCTTCAACTTCCTCTACGCCGACCGGCAAGGCAACATCATGTACGCCTTGAACGGCATCTTCCCGGATCGGCCCGCCGGCCCCTTCGACTGGGCCGGCCTGCTGCCGGGCGATACGTCGGCCACGGTGTGGCGCGGCAAGCTGCCGGTGCGTGTGATGCCGGTCGTGGTGAACCCCGCTTCGGGGCGCCTGCAGAGCGCGAACGAGACGCCCCACTACGCCGCCTGGCCCGACGCCGTTCCGCTCGACAACGCCCCCCCGGACTGGCCGGCGCCGGACGCCTGGCCGCGCACGCGGCGCTCCCTGGAACTGCTCGGGGGCCAGCCGGCGTTCAGCCCCGAGGACGTCATGCGCCTGAAGTTCGACACCCACTCGGGCCTCGCCGACCAGGTTCTGGACACCGTCCTCGCCGCAGGACGACAGCACGGCAGCCCGGTTGCGCAGGAGGCGGTCGACGTATTGGCGGCCTGGGACCGGTCGTTCGACGCCGACAGCGTGGGCGCGGTCGTGTTCGCGTTCTGGGCGATGGCGTACGACGAGTCGGTCCTGGGCGGCACGCGCTTCCCGGCCGACGCCTTCGCCGTGCCGTTCGACCCCTCCGACCCGATCGGCACGCCGTTGGGCCTGGCGGATCCCGCCAAGGCCGTGCAGGCACTGGAATTCTCGGCGCACGCCGTGAACTCGACCTTCGGGTCCCTGCGCGTGCCTTGGGGAGCCTTCGTGCACTTCCGGGTCGGGGACCACACGCTACCCGGCTTCGGCGCGCCGCCCGAGGCATTCGGCGTGTTCACGCCCAACTTCGCGGCGCCCGCGCCCGACGGGGGCCTGGCGACGGTCGCGGGGGACACCTGGGTGGCGGTCATCGAGCTCGCCGAGTCGCCGCGCGCGTGGGCGGTGTTGCCGTACGGCAACGCCTCGCAAGCGGGGGACCCACACGTGGGCGACCAACTGGCGCTCTACGCAGACGAGAGTTTCAGGCCGGTGTGGACCGACCGGGCCGTGATCGAGGCCAACCTCGAGCGCAGGGAGGTGCTGCCATAGCCTGAGCCGGGAGCCGCCCGCTGGCGCCCGGTCATGCCGTGGCGGCGGGCGTGTCGCGGACACGAAGAAGTAGGAAGGAGGCGCTAGAGCGCGCCTCCTTCCTGGTGACCCCTACGGGATTCGAACCCGTGCCGCCACCTTGAAAGGGTGGTGACCTAAACCACTAGTCGAAGGGGCCATAGATCTTGGTGGTGGGTCGTATAGGACTCGAACCTATGACCCGCTGATTAAAAGTCAGCTGCTCTACCAACTGAGCTAACGACCCAACAGCCTCAGTAGTATATGGACGCCCCCAGGGGATGTCAAGGCCAGGCAAGATGCGAAAACCCTCGTTCCCGAGGGCGTTTTCTCGACTTCGTCCGAAACGCCGGAAGCTCTCATGTGAGCCGCGGGGTGGCGCGCCGCGCTCAAGTTCTGGAGCGGGGCGGGCCGAGCCGTTCGGCAGCGAGCCGGGCGTTCACGGTTGCCCGCGGCGGGCGCGTGTCGAGCCCTTCGAGCTCAGCACGCGGTACCTCCCCGGGGCATGCGCCTCGCCGCGTTTCTCGGAGCGCCGTCAGCAACGATGTGCGGCCGGAACACGTGGTCCGGGTTGCAAGGGGGCTCGGGCAAAGGAGCACAATGAGGACATGATGCTATCCGCCGCGACTCCCGTCGCCCTGTGGCGGCCGCCGGACCCCCACCCTCCAGGGACGGCTGTCCGAAAACCTTCCCTTGCCGACACGATCGCTGCTTTGGTAGACTCATCGACGGTTTCGAGTTGTGAAACCTGGCACATGAGAGCCCGGTTTCACGCGCCTGAGAGGGCGTTTCTGGTCGCCGAAGGGAGTGGACGAGAACCTTGTACCTAGACGTTCTCATGATGTTCCTCGCCGCCGGATTCATCGCCGTGGCCGCGCTCGGCGCGGGCGCGTTGCTCGGTCCGAAGAAGGCGTCCGCCGTCAAGCTGGCCGCGTACGAGTCCGGCGTCCCGGCTTCGGGGAGCGCCCGCCAGCGATTCCCCGTCCACTTCTACATGGTGGCCATGCTCTTCATCATCTTCGACCTCGAGACCGCCTTCTTCTATCCGTTGGCGGTCAAGTTCCGGGAGGCGCCTGCCTTCCTCTACGTGCAGGCGCTCATCTTCGTGGCCATCCTGGCGGTGGGGTACCTCTACATCCTCCGCAAGGGTGTCCTGTTCTGGAAGTGAGCATGGGCCTAAGAGACCTGTTCGAGAAGGACGTCCAGGAACTCGAGAACGAGGGCATCCTGTTCTCGAGCCTGGGGAAGCTGGTGGCCTGGGGTCGCAGCAACAGCCTGTGGCCGGCGACCTTCGGGCTGGCGTGCTGCGCCATCGAGATGATGCAGTCCACGAACGCACGCAACGACCTGTCGCGGTTCGGCTCGGAGGTCTTCCGCGCCAGCCCCCGCCAGGCCGACGTGATGATCGTTGCCGGCCGCCTGTCCAAGAAGATGGCTCCGATCATGCGCCGCGTGTACGAGCAGATGCCGGACCCCAAGTGGGTGATCTCCATGGGCGCGTGTGCGTCCTCCGGCGGCATGTTCAACAACTACGCGATCGTGCAGAACGTCGACTCGGTGGTGCCGGTCGACATCTTCGTGCCCGGTTGCCCGCCACGGCCGGAGGCGCTCGTCTACGCCGTACAGCAGCTGCAGAAGAAGGTGCGCGGTGAGACGTTCGACCAGCACGGCGTGGCCTTGCCGATGGTGGAGGGGTGGTCGCGATGAGCGACGTCGACCTGTCCGCCGCCACGCAGGCGACGGTGAGCCGGCTCGAGCCGCTCGGCGGCGTGATGTCGACCTACAAGGACATGGTGAGCGTGACCGTGCCCAAGGCGCACATCGTCGAGGCCGTGGAAGCCGCCAAGGAAAGCGGCTTCGAGATGATCTCCGACGTCTTCGGCATCGACTACCTGACCTATCCCGGACATCAGGGCAAGCGCTTCAGCGTCGTCTACAACATGCGCAACCCCGAAGGGAACGGGCGCATCTTCATCCGCGTGGACCTGGACGACGGCGAGAGCCTGCCCACCATCACGCACCTGTTCCGCGCCGCGAACTTCATGGAACGCGAGGTCTACGACATGTTCGGGGTGGTGTTCGACGGCCACCCCGAGCTCCGCAAGCTGCTCACCCCCGAGGACTTCGAGGGGCATGCACACCGCAAGGACTTCCCGCTCGGGGAGACGCCCACGCTCTTCAACGAGGGACGTTTCCTCGACCCGGCCGCCTTTCGTGCCGGCCTGGCCGGGGACGACCCGGGGCTCACGAGCTGGAAGGGCGGCGCCCGCAAGGGCGCGGTCAGTGAGCAGGAGTTCGGGCAGGGAGCGGGCACGCACGGCAAGGAGAGTGGCAAGCCGTGAGCGTCCGTGATTTGGGACACACCGCCACGGTGACGCGCGAGGAGGGACGCGGCGACTTCGACACGCGCTACATGCGCATCAACGTCGGTCCGCAGCACCCGAGCACGCACGGCGTGCTCCGCCTCGTCGTCGACCTCGACGGCGAGCAGATCGTCGCCATCAAGCCGCAGATCGGTTACCTGCATACCGGCTTCGAGAAGACGATGGAGAACCGCACCTACCAGCAGTGCGTCACCTACTCCAACCGCATGGACTACCTGCACGGCTTCGCGCACGACCTGGCCTACGTGCTGTCGGTCGAGAAGCTGATGGACGCGCGGGTGCCGGAGCGCGCGCAGCGCATCCGCGTGGCGCTCAACGAGCTCAACCGCATCGCCAGCCACCTGGTGTTCGTAGGCACGGGCCTGCTCGACATGGGTGCGCTGACGCCCTTCTTCTACACCATGCGCGAGCGCGAGATGCTGCTGGACATCTTCGAGCTGGTCACGGGCGTGCGCATGAACTTCGGCTACTTCCGCGTCGGCGGGGTTTCGCGCGACGTGCCCGAGGACTTCGTCGGCGCGGTGAACGCCTTCCTGGAGAAGTTCCCGCGGATGATCGCGCAGTACGAGCGGCTGTTCGCCAAGAATGACATCTTCGTCAACCGCACCAGGAACATCGGCGTGCTCGACCGTGAGACGGCGATCGACTACGGACTCACCGGGCCCAGCCTGCGCGCTTCGGGCGTGGCGCTCGACTTCCGCAAGGCGGCACCGTACAGCGGCTACGAGGACTACGACTTCAACGTTCCCACCTACGACGCAGGCGACGCGCTCAGCCGCCTGCTGATCCGCATCGACGAGATGCGCGAGAGCATGAAGATCGTGCGCCAGGCCATCGACCGCATGGAGCCGGGGCCCGTCTGCGATCCCGACCGGCGCATCAGCCTGCCGCCGCGGAGCGAGCTGGAGAGTTCCATGGAGGCCGTGATCTTCCACTTCAAGCTCGTCACCGAAGGCTTCCACCCGCCGCGCGGAGAGACCTACGTGGCGACGGAGAGCGCCCGCGGAGAGCTCGGTTACTACATCGTCAGCGACGGCGGCTCGATGCCCTACCGCGTGAAGATCCGGACGCCGAGCCTGATCAACCTGCAAGCGCTGGAGCCGGCCTGCGTGGGCGGGCTGTTCGCGGACATGGTCGTGAACATCGCCAGCCTGGATCCCATCATGGGAGACGTGGACAAGTGAGGCGGGCACGCACCCGGCTGCGCCCGGCCGCCCTAGCCCGGGCGGGCCGCGCCGCGAGGAACGAACATGGTTGAGCTCGAAACCGTCCCACCCTTCTTCGCCGACAAGCAGGCGCTCGTCGGCGAGATCCTTGGTCGCTACCCGGAGTACGGCAAGCGCAGCGCCGTGATGCCGCTGCTCTGGGAGGTGCAGCGCGCCGAGCGCTACGTGAGCGAGGCGCGCTTGGCGGAGATCGCCGAGATCCTCGACCTCCATCCCACGGAGGTCAAGGGCGTGATGAGCTTCTACTCCGAGTACCACGGCGAGCCGGTGGGCCGCTACCACCTGCAGGTGTGCTCCACGCTCTCCTGCTCGCTGGCCGGCAGCGACCAGCTGTACGACTACCTGGTCGAGAAGCTCGGCATCGTCAACGGCGAGACCGACGAGGAGGGCCGCTTCAGCATCCAGAAGGTGGAGTGCCTCGGCTCGTGCGGCACCGGCCCGGTGCTGCAGGTCAACGACGTCTACTACGAGCGCGTCAGCCGCTTGCGCTGCGACAGCCTGCTGGAGGCGCTGAACAACGACGAGATGCCGCCGGCCTGGCGCGAGCGTGGCGGGGACAACGAGGGCGAGGTCAAGGCCGAGTTCCTCGCCGACGCCGCCGCTCGCGACGAGGGGCAGGGGGAGGGCTGATGAGCGACGTCACCGACACCACGCGGCCCATCACCAGCCGCAGGGATCCCCGTTACGAGGTGGTCATGTACCGCCACGTCGGCATCGAGGGCGCCCACATGCTCGACTACTACCGCGCGCACGGCGGCTACGAGGCGGCCCGCAAGGCGCTGACGGAGATGTCGCCCAGCCAGGTCATCGACGAGGTGAAGGCCTCGAAGCTGCGCGGCCGTGGCGGCGCGGGCTTCCCGACCGGCGTCAAGTGGTCGTTCATGCCGCCGGCCGACGGTCGCCAGCGCCTGCTGGTGGTGAACGCCGACGAGTCCGAGCCGGGCTCGTTCAAGGACCGCTACATCATGGAGGACGACCCGCACCAGCTCATCGAGGGCATGATCATCGGCTGCTACGCGATCCAGGCGACGAAGGCGATGATCTACATCCGGGGCGAGTACGTCAAAGGCTACGAGCGGCTGGTGGGCGCCATCAACGAGGCGCGAGCGGCCGGCCTGCTCGGCGACCACGTGCTCGGCACCGACGTCGAGGTCGACATCACGGTGCACCGGGGCGCCGGCGCCTACATCTGCGGCGAGGAGACGGCCCTGATGAACTCGCTGGAGGGGCTGCGCGGCAATCCGCGCCTCAAGCCGCCTTTCCCGGCGCAGGCGGGCGTATACGGGCTACCCACCACCGTCAACAACGTCACCACCATCACCAGCGTGGTGCACATCATCACGCGTGGCGCGCACTGGTTCGCGTCGATGGGCACCGAGGACAGCACCGGGACCAAGCTCTACCAGATCAGCGGGCCGGTACGCCGGCCCGGCGTCTACGAGCTGCCCATGGGCGCCAGCTTTCGCGAACTCATCTACGATCTGGCCGGCGGGCCGCGAGGCGGCGAGGCCAAGGGCTTCTTCCCGGGCGGCTCCTCGACCCCGCCGCTGCCCTGGACCGACGAGTTCCTGGACATGGCCATGGACTACGGCTCGCTCGCCAAGGCCGGCTCCATGCTCGGCACGGGCGGCGTCATCGTCATCCCCAAGGAGAAGGACATCGTCTCGGCGATGTACAACGTGGTGCGCTTCTACGCTCACGAGTCCTGCGGCAAGTGCACGCCGTGCCGCGAGGGCATCGCGACGTGGCTCCCGAAGATGTACCAGAAGCTGCTCGCGGGCCTGGGCACGCGCGAGGACCTCACGCTGATGGAGGAGATGGTGCGCAACTCCCGCGGCACCGCCTTCTGTCCGCTTGCCGATGCCTGCGCGATGCCGGTGCAGGCGAGCTTCAAGTGGTTCCGTGACGAGTACGAGTACATCGTTGACCACGGCCGGCCCATGTACACCAAGAACGACTGGTGGGAAGCATGAAGGTATCCATCAACGACATCGACCTGGACGTCCCGCAGGGGACCAGCGTCATCGACGCGATCTTCGCCGCGGGCTACGACGTGCCGTACTTCTGCAGCCAGGAGTACATGTCGCCGATCGGTGCCTGCCGCATGTGCCTGGCCCGCATCGGCGCCCCGCGCAAGGACAAGGAGGGCAACTGGATCCCCGACGAGGCGTCCGGCGAGCCCAAGATCTTCTACTTCCCAAACATGATGGCGACGTGCACCACCCAGGTGATGGAGGGCATGGTCGTCGACACCCTGTCGGAGGACGTCAAGCGCATCCAGAACGGCATGGTCGAGTTCACGCTCATCAACCACCCGCTCGACTGTCCGGTTTGTGACAAGGGGGGCGCCTGCGAGCTGCAGGACCGCGCCTACGAGTACGGCTCGGGCGTGAGCCGTTTCGTGTTCGACAAGCGGCACCAGGAGAAGCATCACCGGCTCTCCGAGCTGGTCACGCTGGACCGCGAGCGCTGCATCCACTGCAAGCGCTGCGTGCGCTACTTCGAGGAGGTCCCCGGCGACTCGGTGCTCGACTTCATCGAGCGCGGTGGACACACCTACATCGGCACCCTCGAAGACGGCCTGCCCAGCAACTTCACCGGCAACATCACCGACAT
>CAYOXR010000537.1:0-2571 GCA_964407955.1 uncultured bacterium
TGCGCCGCGGCCAGGGCCGAGGCGCGTTCGACGCCCCTCGCGGACTCGAGTAACACCACGATGGGTACGTCGAAGCCGCCCACCTCGCGGATCGTCTCGGCCTCCTCGGCCTTCGGCAGCATCAGGAAGTCGACGGGCAAGCCGCTGGCCGCGGCGAGGTCCTCCCGCACCTGTTCGAGGTCATTGCCACGGATGCGCAGCCCCACTCGCAAACGCCGTGGGCCGCCGCCTTCCAGCGCCGTGCGGGTGACGCCAACGGCCGCCTCACGGCGCTCGGCGGCCACCGCGTCCTCCCAGTCGATCACCACCGCGTCGGCCACCGAGGCGAGCGCCTTGGCCAGCTTGTGAGCGTCGTCGCCCGGCACGAACAGCCACGTGCGGGGCTGCTTCACGGTGGTTCCCGGTCGGCTGTGGAGGACACCTTCGCGGCGCCTCCGACAACGCCGCGCGCGATCAGGGCGGAGATGCGCCGAGGCTCGAAACCCAGCTCCGCCAGGAGCGCCGCACCGTGCTCGCCGACGGAGGGCACGGCTCCCAGCTCGATCTCGAAGGCGTCGCTCTCGATCGGCGGCATCAGCGCTTCGATCACCCCCCGTTCCGTCACGACGTCCCTGATGCGGCCACGCCCAACGTGCTGTGGGTGCCTCAGCAACGACGCCACCTCGCGCATGCGTGAGGATGCGATGTTGGCGCCGTCCAGCCGCTGCGTCATCTCGTTCGCGGCCAGGCCGGCCGACCGGATCAGCGCGTCGATCTCTGCATGCAGCTCCGGCCGGTGCTCGACGCGCCGCGTATTCGACGCGAACCTGGAATCGTCTCGAAGCTCGGGTTTGCCGAGCAGATCGCAGAAGCGACCCCATTCGGCGTCGTTCTGCACGGCGATGAACACGACCTCGCCATCGGCCATCGTGAACGGCCCATAGGGGGCGATGGTGGCATGGTGCAAGCCGGCCCGCGCCGGCGGTGCCGACCCGTATGCCGCGTAGTACATGGGGTAGCCCATCCACTCGCTGAGCGCATCGAACAGCGACACGTCGAGATGGCTGCCCTCTCCCGTCCTGCCGCGCTGGATGAGTGCCGCGAGGATACCGCTGTAGACGTACATGCCGGCAGCGATGTCGGCGACCGAGATGCCGGCCTTCGCCGGCTGCTCCTCGGTACCGGTGACGGACAACAGCCCCGCCTCCGCCTGGATGAGGAGATCGTATGCCTTCTTGTCGCTGTAGGGTCCGTCCCGTCCATACCCCGTCAGCGAGCACGTGATCAGTCGCGGAAACGCCGTCGACAGCGACTCGCGCGTCAAGCCGAGTCGCTCGGACGCACGCGGCGACAGGTTCTGCACGAAGACGTCGGCTCGCTCCAGGAGCGCGAACAGGATTTCGCGACCGGCCGCGTCCTTGATGTCGAGCGCCAGGCTCTCCTTCGACCGGTTCAGCCACACGAAGTGGCTGGACAGACCGTCCACGGCCTGGTCGTACGCCCTGGCGAAGTCCCCGCGGCCCACACGTTCGATCTTGATGACTCGCGCGCCGAGCTCCGCCAGCTGCCGCGTCGCGAGCGGCGCCGCCACGGCCTGCTCGATCGAGACGACGGTGACTCCCTCGAGCGGCTTCACTGCCACGTCCCCCAACCGGGCGACTCCGACCATGTCGGTTGACAGTATGCGTGAGCGCTCCGTAGACTGTCAACCGTCAACGGATTGATCCACGAGGCGGGCCGCGCACCTGACCAGCGCACGAAAGGGGTGAACCGGTGGCGCCCAGAGCACCCTTGCCAACGCTCAGCCGGACCACGCTCGACGAGGGCGTGTACCGGGCGCTACGTCAGGCCATCCTGGGTGGCGGGTACGAGGACGGCGAACGACTCATCCAGGAAGACATCGCGCAGAGCATGGGGACGAGCCGGGTGCCGGTCAGGGATGCCTTGAAGCGGCTCCTGGGCGACGGTCTCGTAAGCATCGACGCGCGCGGCCGCTACTATGTCAGCACCTTCTCGTCAGAGGACGCCGAGGAGGTGTATGGGCTGCGCGCGCTGCTTGAGCCCTACGCCGCCAGATTGGGCGCCGCACGCCTCGGTCCGCAAGCGTTCCGCGAGCTCGAAGGCCTCGTCGACGAGCTGAGCGATGCGGCCCGCCGCCATGAGGCCGACCGCTACGTGGAGCTGAGCCGGGCGTTCCATATGAGCCTGTACGAGGCTTCCGGCCAGGGCCGGCTGTTGCGCATCATCGAAAGCCTCTGGTCGGGCACGCCTCCCACGACACCCATCACCATGGAAGGGCAGCTGGCCCAGTCCGCGAGCGAGCACCGCGAGATCCTCGCGGCCGTCCAGGCGGGAGACGGTGCCCTCGTGGAGCAACGCATGAAGAGGCATATCGAGCGTACCGCCGAGGCCTTCAAGACCCACCTGGGCCGCGGTTAGGCGGATCGATGGCTGCGAGGCACCGCGCGACCCACAGCTCGGGCCCGGTGTGACGCACCCCCCGATGCACGCCGACGAGAAGCTCACGAACGAGGCACTCGTGCGCCGCCTGCTCGCGTCGCAGTTCCCGCGCTGGGCCGGCCTTGAAATCGC
>CAYOXR010000538.1:0-3582 GCA_964407955.1 uncultured bacterium
ATCGTCAATGCCGGCGTTGCCTTGTTTTCGCTCAAGGAATCCGTGTTCAAGTGTTTGCATGCATCTGTCGGCAGATATTTCGATTTCCGCGAGGTGGAAGTGTTCAAAGACGACTCGGGGGTCCGCGTACGGACAGTGCACGATGATCGTGTGTTAGCCGGACTTTTGCCGAGGCTGCGAGTCGATGTCGTGGAGCTCGACGGTAAGGTGGTTTCCTCCGCTGTGGCGGAGTCCCTCAAGACACGGGTGGCGGCGCTGGCCTACGCGCCGAAGCTGGTCTTCGTGAGGGCCGGCGAGGACCCGGCCAGCGCCTACTACGTGCGCTCGAAGGAGCGCATGGCGCGACGCGTCGGCGTGGTATCCGAAACGCATGCGCTGCCCGCGACGACGTCTCAGGCCGAGCTCGAGGACCTCGTGCGTGGGCTCGGCGTCGATCCCGAGGTCGACGGCATCCTGGTCCAACTGCCGCTCCCCGACGGGCTCGATTCCCAGTCGGTGCTCGACCTGATCAACCCCGACAAGGACGTCGACGGGCTGCATCCCGTGAACGTCGGCCGGCTGTGGACCGGCAGGCCCGCACTCGCGCCGGCCACGCCGCGCGGCCTCATCGCCCTTCTGGACCACTACGACGTGCCCATCGAGGGCCGCCACGTGGTGATAGTCGGTCGGTCCAACCTGGTGGGGCGCCCCGCCGCGGCGCTGTTCCAGCATCGCAACGCCACCGTCACCATGGCGCACTCACGCACCCGCGACCTAACCGTCGTGGTGCGTCAGGGCGACATCGTGGTGGCGGCGGCCGGCCGTGCGCGGATGATCACGAAGGCCATGGTCAAGCCAGGAGCGGCGGTGCTCGACGTGGGCATGACCCGCGAGGAGGCGGGGATCGTGGGGGACGTCTGCATGGACGTGGAGGAGGTCGCCGGCCACCTCACGCCCATGCCCGGCGGGACCGGTCTGATGACGGTCGCCATGGTCATCGACACCACGGTAGAGGCCGCCGTGCGCCGGCGCGGGAGCGGATGAACAGCGTCCTGAACAACACCTCGCTGATCACGGCACTGATCGCGACGGTGGCGGCCCAGCTAATCAAGGTGCTGCTGATCCTCATCACCGAGAAGCGCCTCGCTCTCGGCCGACTGCTGGAGACGGGCGGCATGCCGTCGTCGCACACCGCAGCGGTGACGGCACTGGCAACGTCGTTCGGACTCAAGCTGGGGTGGAGCAGCCCGGAGTTCGCCATCGCCACGGTCTTCGGCGGGATCGTCATGTATGACGCCACCGGCATCCGCCGGGCGGCGGGTGTCCAGGCCGAGCTGATCAACGACCTGGTGCAGGAGCTGGCGCACCTGTTCGACGAGGGCTTCCAGCCCCAGGCGCTCAAGACGCTGCTCGGTCACACCTACCCGCAGGTGCTCGTGGGGGCGCTGGTGGGTATCGGCACGGCGCTCCTGGTTTCGTTCTAGCCGTCGGCGGCGGCGCCGGACCGGCCGGGCGTCGGCGGGCGGTCAGCGCGGGCGACCACCGCCACCCGGACCCGGCGGGCGCCCGCACGCCGCAGCGCGGCCGCGCACGCCGCGGCGGTGGCGCCGGTGGTGAGCACGTCGTCGACGAGCAGCACACAACGCCCCGCGGTACGAGCGGGCTCGGCGAGGAACGCGCCGGCGACGTTGGCGGCTCGAGCGGCCCTGCTCAGCCGCGCCTGCGGGAGCGTGGGCCGGCGGCGGGCCAGCAGCTGAAGGCAGGGCACGTCGAGCGCCGTTGCCAGCTCGCGCGCGAGCAGCGCGGCCTGGTTGTAACCGCGGTGACGCCGCCGCGCAGGGTGCAACGGTACCGGGCAGGCCACGTCGGGGCGCCATCCCAGGCGCGCTGCCTGCTCGGCCAGCGCGCGTCCGAGCCAGGGCGCGAGCCGGGTGGTAGCCTCGTACTTCAACGCCCGCACCAGGCGGTCGAGGGGCTCCTCGTAGGCGCCGAGCCACAGGCAGTTGCCGACGTGCCCGGGGTGCATGGCTCGCGCACGGCAGGCGGCGCAGCAGCCGCTGGCGCCGGCGGCCCGCACGCCGCAGGCGGGGCAGGGGAACAGGCCCCCCAGGAGGGTGCCGAGCAACCGCCGGGCGGCCGCCGTCGGCCGGCCCCCCGCGGGTCCGCGCGGGCTCGTTACGAAGCGCGCCACGGCGCCAGGCTAGCGCCGGCGCGCCGCCGGCACGCCGGGGGCTGGGCACGAGCGCAGGTGCAGGCTCAGCGCGTGCGCTCGGTGACCGACCTGAGCAACGTCTGGAGGTCCGAGACCGCGGCGCGGCCCGGCAGCACCGTCAGCGCTTCCGAGACGGCCGCAAGGCCCTGACGGGCGCGCTCCTCGGCGACGGCCTGGGCGTTGGCCAGCGAGCCGTGGCGGCGGATGGCCGCCAGCAGCCAGGCGATATCGGCCGGGGTCTTGCCGGTGCGCGGCTTGGCCAGGATGTCGCGGGTACGGGCCCGCTCGTCGCCATCGGCGTGGGCCAGCAGGTGCGCCAGGATGAGCGTGCGCTTGCCTTCGTAGAGATCCCCCGCATGCTCCTTGCCGTAGCCGCCGTTCGCGTCCGGGAGCAGGTTCAGGACGTCGTCGCGGATCTGGAATGCGATGCCGAGGTCGATGCCGCCACGCTCGAACAGCGGCGACGGCGTCATGCCGGCACAGGCGGCTCCCAGCCGCAGCGGGCAGACCACGGTGTAGTACGCCGTCTTGCGGGTCACCATGGTGAAGTAGTCCTCTTCGCCGATGTCGAAACGGCCCTCGGCCACCCAGCTCAGGTCGAGGTGCTGCCCCTCGGCCGTGTGCAGGATCATCGACAGGAACTCGTGGAGGATGGCCTCCCGGTCCACGCCCCGTGCCGATGCTGCCGGCAGGGACATCAGCAGCCGCCACATCAGCACGTGTAGCGCGTCCCCCACGTTGATGGCGACGGGAGCGCCGGCCACACGGTGGAGGGCCGGTTGGCCACGACGTTGCTCGGAGTCGTCCTCGATGTCGTCGTGAACGAGCACCCAGTCCTGGAAGAGCTCCACCCCCGCGGCCGCCTTGAGGGCGGCGGCCTCGTCGCCGCCGTGCGCACGGGCCGACAGCACCACGACGCTGCCCCGCAGCATCTTGCCTTGCCGTTCCGGGTAGTCGCGCACGAGCTCCACGAAGCGGCGCAGCTCGGGTAGCGGGTGGCCGCTCGGTAGCGCGCTCAGCACGACCTGGCGTATCCGCGAGCCGAGATCGGAGGTAGGGCGGCTCACGACTTCACCCCTTCGCGCCTCGCCGCCGGGTGTTGCGTCGGCACGCATGCCGGGCCGGCGCGCCACGGTGAGTAGCCAACATCGTCTCGAGTATAGGCGCGGGCGAGGGGACCGTCCGGTCGAGGCCGCACGCTCGAGCCCACCCGATCGTGCCCGCCCGACCACGCTCGCGCCATGCCGGAGGTCTCGCAGGCGGAGACGGGCGAGCGAACCAGGCGGGCGGAAGGCGACGCCGCCCCGTCAGCTTCCCGGCCGGTTGCTCAGGGCCTGCGGATGCAGGCCTTGTAGTGGCCCGGGCTCACCTCTTCGAGCGGCGGCACCACA
>CAYOXR010000539.1:0-2805 GCA_964407955.1 uncultured bacterium
CGCTCGACGCTCAGCACCGGCCCGAAGATCTCCTCGTGGGCGATGCGCATGTCGCGATGGACGTCGGTGAGCACGGTGGGCTCCAAGAAGCTGCCGTGCGCGAAGCGCTCGCCATGGGGACGGCGGCCGCCAAGCCGCAACGTGGCCCCCTCCTCCAACGCCAGCGCGACGAGCCCCTCGACCTTGGCCCGGTGCGCGTCCGACACCAGCGGCCCCATCTCCGTGCCGGCCTCCCAGCCATATCCGAGGCGGATGCGTTTGGCACGGTCCAGCAGGGCGTCCACGAAGCGCTCGTGCAGGCGCTCGTGCACCAGCAGACGCGAGCCCGCCGAGCACACCTGGCCGGCGTGGTAGAAGACCGCGTTCAAGGCATGGTCCAGCGCGGCGTCGAAGTCGGCGTCTTCGAACACCAGGTTGGGGTTCTTGCCGCCCAGCTCGAGCGCCACGCGCTTGGCCTGCTCGGCCGCCGCCCTGGCGATCTGCCGGCCGGTGACGATGCCGCCCGTGAACGACACCAGATCCACGCCCGCGTGCGCCACCAGGCTCGCGCCGACACTGCCGCCGGCCCCGAGCACGACGTTGGCGACGCCATCAGGCAGGCCTGCCTCGTGAAGCAACTCGACGGCCCGCACGGTGGTGAGCGGGGTCAGCTCGCTCGGCTTGATCACCAGGGTGCAGCCCGCCGCCAGCGCCGGCGCCAGCTTCCACGAGGCCTGCAGCAGCGGGTAGTTCCAGGGCGTGATCAGCGCGGCCACGCCTGCCGGCTCGTGCAGCGTCAGGCTGAGGGCATCGGCCGGGACGGGATTCACCTCTCCACCCAGGGTGGAGACGAGGGCGGCGAAGTAGCGGAAGGCCTCCGCCACCTGAACCATGTCGTCGCGGCTCTCGGTCAGGGTCTTGCCGGTGTCCCAGGTCTCGAGCCGCGCGAGCTCCTCGGCGTGGGCGTCGATGAGCTCCGCGGCGCACACCAGCACACGCGCGCGCTGCTGCGGGAAGCGCCGCGGCCACGGACCCTCGTCGAAGGCACGCCGCGCCGCCGCCACGCCGGCGTCCACGTCGCTGGCGCTGCCCTCCGGGACGACGGCCAGCAGGCGGCCGGTGGCCGGTTCGCGGACCTCGCGGGTGTCGCCGGTGGCAGCGGCGAGCGGGCGGCCGTCGATCCACTGAAGCGCCCGCAGCGGCTCGGACGGCGGCGATGCCGGACCCGTCGGCTGCGCCCGTGCGGGGCCGTTCTCGGTGCTTTCTGGCATGTCGCTCACGTCCCCGATGCCTCCTTCGGCGGTCGCCGGCACCAGCCGGGCCGCGTCGATCGCCGCGGCCGCGTCACCCCTCGCGACACCACGGTACCCGCTCCGGTCTCACGGAGGGCGGGCCCATGGCCTCAGGGCTCGGCGGCGGCCGGGACGGGATCCGGCACCAGCAGCACCTTCAAAGCCCCGCCGCGCGCCGCGGCCACCGCGAACGCGCGCTCGGCCTCAGCCAGCCGGAAACGGTGGGTGACGAGCCTCGAAGCGGCGACCCGGCCCTCGGCCAGCAGCCGGATGGCGTCCCGCACGTCGGACGAGACGTACATCAGGCTCCCCTGCAGCCTGAGCTCCCGGTCCTGCACCAGCCCCGCCTGGACGCGCGCGTCGGCACCGAAGACGCCGGCGACGATCACGGTGGCGCCCTTCATGCAGGCGTCGATGCCGGCGCGAAGCGCGCCCTCGCTGCCGACGCACTCGAAGACAACGTCGCAGCTGCCGGGTTCGAGCGCGTCCACCGCCGTCAGCCCGAGCGCCTCGGCCACGGCCCGGCGCTCGGGCAGCGGGTCGGCCACCACCACCCGTGCCGCCCCATACGCGAGCGCGGCCGCCCCGGTCAGCAGGCCGATGGTGCCACCACCCACCACGCCGACGCTCGACGCGGCCAATGCCCCGGGCAAGCGGGCGGCATGCACCGCCACGGCCATGGGCTCGACCAGCGCTGCCGTGTCGAGCTCCAGGCTGTCGGGCAGGGGATGAAGGCGATCTGCGCGCACCGTGAAGCGCTCCGCCATGCCGCCCGGCGCCTGGAAGCCCAGCACTTCGAGGTTCTCGCAGATGTTGTAACGCCCCTCACAGCAAGGACGGCAGCGGCCGCAGGGCAGCGACGGCTCCAGCGCTACGCGTGTGCCGACCAGCGCCAGGTCTACGCCCTCACCGACCGCCTCGACCATGCCCACCAGCTCGTGGCCGGGCCAGACCGGGTAACTGACGAAGGGATGCTCACCGTTGAACGTGTGAATGTCGGAGCCGCAGATGCCGATGGCCTCCACGCGCAACGCGGCCTCGTCCGGAGCGGGTCGGCGCGGCTCGGCCTCGGTGACGCTCACCTCGCCGGGCTTGGGGATCACGACTTGCTGCACCGCTCAGCCTCCTCTCGCCTGCCCCGCCTGCGCGAACCGGACCGGAGGCGCAGCGGGTCGCCGCCGCTCCCATCATCGCCCGCCGCGCGCCCTTGGCCCGCCACCTCAGCGCGCGCCGGCGCGCACGCCTACCAGCAGGTGTAGCCGCCGTCGACCACGAGGTTGGAACCCGTCGCGAAGCTGGCAGCATCCGAGGCCAGGAACCACACCGCCCGCGCGATCTCGTCGGGCTCGCCGACCCGACCCATGGGCGTCATGTCGAGCCAGACCTTGTACCAGTCGGCGTTGCCCATGCCCAGCTTGGTCATCTCGGTGCCGACATAACCCGGCGACACGGCGTTGACGCGCACGCCGCGCTTGGCCCACTCGCCGGCGAGCGACTTGGTGAGCAGGATGACACCGGCCTTGGAGGCGTTGTA
>CAYOXR010000540.1:0-2054 GCA_964407955.1 uncultured bacterium
AAGGCCGACGCCTACGGCCACGGCGCGATCGAGGTGGCGCGCCGGCTGCAGGCCCGGGGCGTGACCTGGTTCGGGGTCGCCACGGCGCAGGAAGCACTCGCCTTGCGCGGCGCCGGCATCACCGCCGACATCCTGCTGTTCATCCCCGTCTACGACACGCCCACGTTGGTTCGCCTGGCGGCCGCCGACGTGGCCCTCCCGCTGGCCGACGGCGCCGGGCTGGAAGCGCTGGAGGCGGCGGCGGGGCCCCGCCCCTTACGCGTGCACCTGAAGGTCGACACCGGCATGGGCCGGATGGGCCTGCCGTGGCCGCAGGCGGCGGATCTCGCTCGGGCCGCGGCTCGAGCGCCGGGGATCGACCTGGAAGGCGTGTGGACCCATCTCGCGCGCGCCGACGAGCCGGGCCGCGCGCCGACGATGGCCCAGCTCGAGCGCTTCGAGCAGCTGCTGGACGCGCTCGCCAAGGATGGCATCGAGCCCAGGCTGCGTCACGCCGCCAACTCTGCCGGCGTGCTCGCCTTCCCGGAGGCGCACTACGACCTGGTGCGACCGGGCATCGGGCTCTACGGCTACCACTCTGGGGAGGCGATCGCCGCCCTGGAACCCGGGCTGCAGCCCGTGATGCGCCTGCACGCGCCGGTCAGCTTCGTCAAGCGCGTGGCCGAGGGAACGCCTGTCTCCTACGGCGGCACCTGGGCCGCCACCCGCGACGCCACCATCGCCACCGTGCGCATCGGCTACGCCGACGGCTATCCTCGCCTGCTCTCCAGTCGAGGCGTGGCGGCCCTGCACGGCCAGCTGCTGCCGGTGGCGGGGCGCGTGTGCATGGATCAGCTGATGCTGGACGCCGGCGACCTCGACGTCCGTCCCGGCGACACGGTGACGCTCTGGGGAGGCGACGGCGTCGACGCCGACCGTCTCGCACGGAGCTTCGGCAGCATCGCCTACGAGCTGCTCACGCGCGTCACCGCGCGCGTGCCCCGCCGCTACGTCGGTTGAAGCGTCGCCGCCCGCTCAGCGCAGCGCGTCCTCTCCCGCCACCGCGACCAGCGACCGCAGCCTGAGGGTGCGGCCGTAGACGAGGACCGCCGGCACCAGCAGCCCTGCACACGCCGCGAAGGCCCAGGGCATCCCCGCCTTCAGGGCCAGCACGCCCAACAGCGGCCCGCCGGCGATCTGCCCCAGCGCGTCCACCTGGTTGGCGAACGAGAAGAGCGTGGCGCGCACGTCCGCGGTGGCGCTCTGGTTCAGCCAGGCACGCGTGAGCGGGGCGTTCACGCGCCGGATCATGATGGCCACGAAGTAGCACGTCAAGCCGACACGGACATCCCCGAAGACACCGAAGCCCGCCACCGACAGCGACAGGCCGGCCGTCAGCATCATCAGCGCCCGGGCCGTGGCGACATGGTCCGTCGCGTCGACGCGGCGCCTGGCGAATTCGGTGCCGGCCAGACTGAGCAGCATGGCGACGGCGGCCACGACGCCGAAGAAGCCTGAGAGTCCGATGCTGCCCGTGAGCGGGAGCGGCCGCTGCACCACGGCGGCGTGGTGCAGCAGACGCGCCTGCCACAAGCGGTCGAAGACCTCCGACGCCGCACCCACAAACAGCGCGATCACCAGGATCCAGCGGATGACGGGCCGGGCCCGGGCGGCCCGCAAGCCGGCCACGAAGGTGCGCCTCAAGCGCCACGCCGCAGCCGGCGCCCGATGCGGCGGCGGCGCGAAGCCGGTCTCGGTCATGGCCACGCCCAACACCGCGGTCAGCACGAGGAAGCCCATGCCGCCCGCCAGGAGCGGCCAGGCGAGCCCCGCCCGACCGAGCAGGGACGCCAGCACGATGCCCCCGAGGGAGGCGAGCTGCCCCACCTGCGCCGCCCGCATGAACGCCGCCGCGGCCCGCTCCTCGCCGATCTCGTCGGTCACCCAGGCGTCCACGGCCCCGCTCTCGAAGGTGCTCCCCACCCCCCACAGCAGCTGCGCCAGCACGATCGTCCCGAACAGCGGCAGCGCCCCCTCCAGCACGTAGCCTGCCCCGGTCAGCGCCAGACCGACCA
>CAYOXR010000541.1:0-3137 GCA_964407955.1 uncultured bacterium
GCTGGTCGGCGGGATCGGCATCCTCAACATCATGCTGGTGTCGGTGACCGAGCGCACCCGGGAGATTGGGCTGCGCAAGGCGCTGGGGGCGAGGAAGGGCGTCATCCTGCAGCAGTTCCTGATCGAGGCGGTGGTGCTCACGCTCGTCGGGGGGCTCGCCGGGTTGCTGGCGGCCGTCGGCGTGCTCTACCTGGCGGTCGCGCTGGTGCCCTTCCTGGACGAGGTCGTGCTGTCGCCCTTCACGGTGCTCCTGGGCCTGTTCGTGAGCGTGGCCACCGGGGTGGTGTTCGGGGTGTGGCCGGCCAGCCGCGCCGCCAACCTCAGCCCGATCGAGGCGCTCCGTTACGAGTGAGACGCCGAAGCCATCGGCGCCAGGCAGGCGCGCGGACCTGTAGCCGGGCACAAGGCTTGGTGCCGTGTTGGTTGTCCTCACCAATTGTCGGGCGCGGGCGACCTGCCTAGACTGGCATCAAGCAGGGCGCGCTAGGAGATTCAAGGAGACTGCGGTTCGGCCCGGCACGGCGTTGGTCGTGCCGGGCGGGCCTCCGGTCGGCGGGCGGGACGGCGGCGGCCAGTGCGTCGCGTTCCGACTGGAGACCAGGAGCGTGTCCGTCGCCCGGGGGAGCACGCCGTCCCCGAGCCGGGCGCCCGACAGGAGGCCATGTCATGCCCGCGCGAACCGGCTCGCAGTTCCTGGAGGGGCTCAAGCGCAACCCACCCAGCATCTGGGTCGACGGCGAGAAGGTCGAGGACCCGACGGCGCATCCGGCGACCGCCAACGTCGCCCGGTCGATCGCCGGCCTCTACGACCTGCAACACCGTCCCGACCTGGTCGAGGTGATGACCTACCCCAGCCCTAGCAGCGGCGACCGCGTGGGGATGAGCTTCATCGAGCCACGCGACCGCGCGGATTTGCGGCGGCGCGCGCGCATGCACAAGGTGTGGGCGGACGCCAGCCTGGGCTTCCTGGGCCGCAGCCCCGACTACCTCAACGTCAGCGTGATGGCGGCGGCGCGTGCGTCGGCCTACTTCGAGCAGGCCGACCCACGTTTCGGCGCCAACATACGCAGCTACTACCAGCATGTGCGCGAGAACGATCTGTGCCTCACGCATGCGCTCACCAGCCCTCAGGTGAACCGCGAGAAGCGCGCCGACCAGCTCAGCGACCCGTTCATCGCGCTCGGCTTGGTGAAGGAGCTCGACGAAGGCATCGTGGTGCGCGGCGCGCGCATGCTCGCCACCCTGCCCATCGCCGACGAGCTCCTGGTGTTCCCCTCGACCGTGTTCACGGAGCAGGAGGAGATGACGCGCTACGCGCTGGCGTTCGCATTGCCGTGCAGCACGCCGGGCCTCAGCTTCCAGTGTCGGGAGCCCCTCGACGTGGGCCGCAGCCACCGGGACCACCCGCTCGGCGCGCGCTTCGACGAGATGGACGCGATGGTCTACTTCGACGATGTGCTGGTGCCCTGGGAGCGGGTGTTCCTGGTCGGCGACGTGAGCCTCGCCGGCCGCGCCTACGCCGCGACGGGCGCCGTGTACCACATGGCGCACCAGGTGCTGTCGGTCAAGATCGCCAAGGCCGAGGCCTTCCTGGGCGTGGCCCGGGCAGTCGTCGATATGATCGGCAGCGCTCGGTTCCAGCACGTGCAGCAAAAGGTCGCTGAGCTGATCATCACGCTCGAGGTCATGAAGGGACTGCAGACGCAGGCCGAGCAGACCGCAGAGCTCGACGCCTACGGCACCATGACGCCCGGCCGCGAGGCGGTGAGCGTCGCCCGCAGCTACTTCCCGCAGGTGTACCCGCGCATGGTCGAGATCCTCCAGCTGCTGTCGGCCAGCGGGATGATCATGATCCCCACCGAGGCCGACCGCCACGGGCCGATGGGCGACAGCATCGCCAGGTACCTGCAGGCGCGCAACGCCGACAGCGACCACCGCATCAGGCTCTACCGCCTCGCCTGGGACATGACCATCTCGGCCTTCGGCGGGCGCCAGAACCTCTACGAGAAGTTCTTCTTCGGCGACCCCGTTCGCACCCAGAGCGCCCTGTTCCAGAGCTACGACACGGCGCCCTACGTCGACCGGGTGTCGGCGTTCCTGGACGGTGCGGGAGCGGTCGCCGTGGAGGGCGCCCTGCCGGCCGACTGAGCGGTGCGGGCGCCGTCGGGCAGGCTGGGCCGGTTGCGCCGGCCCCGTGGCCATCGACATCGTCGGGCTCGCACCTGCTGATGCCGGGCGCGGGGCAGGTTCGCCCCGGCAGGGCCGGCAGGGCGGGCAAGGCGGGCCATGAGCCCGCACCGCGGCTATTCATCTGGACTTGCGCGTTCTCATCACGCGCCTGACTAGCCTGTGCGCGTCCGTCGGGGCCGGTACGCCCCGTCGACCCTGGCGCTTCCAGGGCCAGGCGCCGCGACGCGCGGCCGCCGGCGGCCGGAAGGAGGAGCGCGATGACACGAACGTTGCGCGGCGTCGCCGCCTTGCTGACGGCGACCATCACAGGTGCGGCTCTGGCAGCCGGCCCCTCCACCTCCGCCCTGCAAGCAGGGCCGCAGGCCCCCGCCGCGAGCGGTGTGGTCGGACAGGCGCTCGCCAACACCCAGGTGAGGCTGCTCGCGGGACCGCCCGGCAGCGGTGCGGCGGTGATCGCCCGGGTGAATGCGGCGCAGCTCGTCAACGGCATCACGTCGCCGGCGCTGGCCGGCGCGCGCTACGCCGTGCTCAGCGTCGGCGGCGACAGCGCCGCCTTCGCCGTGGCCGCCGCCAGCGGTCGCCTGGGCCCGACGTTCGCGGTCGCCGGGGTGCCCGGCACGGCGGGTGGCAGCGGCGTCCCGCTCAGCGTGCTCGCCACCTACCTCTACGAGGCCGTCAACGGCATGGGCCCGGCGGTGCTGCTCGAGCATGGCCACGGCGCCGGCGCGGTGACGTTCGCGATCTACGACCCGGCCATGCCGGCCACGGCCCTCGATACCTCCGGAGCCGCCCAGGTGACGGCCTTCGTCAACGGCCACGTCACGACCTACCCCGTGCGCGCCAGCGGCCGCGGCCTCCAGGGTCTGGAGATCGCGTCCGGAGCCCACCGGGGGCAGCCCGTGAGCGCCGTGATCGGCTGAGGCGTCTCCAGCTTCGCGCCCTCGACG
>CAYOXR010000542.1:0-2377 GCA_964407955.1 uncultured bacterium
CCTGCTCGGGCAGCTCGAGCTCGTCCGTTGCCTGCGCGCGCACCCAGGCCTGCTCCGCAGCGGCCAGCGCGTGCTCGCCGGCGACGGCGTCGTGCCAGGCCAGCGAGCTTGTGAGCAGCAGCCACTGCCCGCCGCCGAAGTAGGTGTCGCCGCGGTAGCGGTAGAGGCCCCCGCCGGGGCCCGCGAGGTCCTCCCGTATCGCGTCGACGGTGGCGCGAAGGAGGGCGTCACCCGGCTCGAGCACCCCGAAGGGCACGCCCAGCCACAGCAGGCTGCCGTCGACACGGTCGTCCTGCGCGCCGCGGCGAAGGCGGCGGCCGTCGCTGAAGCGCGATCGCAAGACGGCTCGGACGCGCTGCGCGGTTTCGCCCCAAACCGGTTCGGCGAGTATGCGCGCCGCTGCTTCCAGGCCTGCCACCACGGCGCCGAGTGTGGACGCGTGCTCGCCCCCGCCCCACTCCTCCCAGCAGTCGAAGCAGGGAAGGTTCCAGGCGGCCGCGAGGTACCGCGCCGTGAGCGCTGCCGCCGCGCGCACGTCGCCTTGGGGTGGATCATTGCGCAGGTGCTCGGCCAGCGCCCACAGCCACATGCCGTACCCGTCGAGCTGGAAGTTCGGCCACGGCTCTGCCGCGCCGGCTTGGCCGCCGGCGTCCTCGAGCGTGCCCCGCAGCGTGTAGCGCGCGGGGGGCATGTGCTCGGGCGCCGCGCTCGGCGTGGCCGCGCCCTTCCAGCCCCGACGTTCGCCGCCTTCCACGCGGGCCAGGGCCTCTTCGATGAGCGAGCGGTGCGCCAGCAGCGTCTCGGCCACCCAGGCGTGGAAGGCCCGCGCCGCGGACGGTTCCCCCACGAGGTCGAGAGCATGCGCGCAGAACGCCCCGTCACGCAGCCAGGCATAGTGGTAGACCGGGAAGCTGGGGCTCGCGATGAACGCGCCGCTGCGCGACTGGCCTTCGAGCAGCACGGCGAGGCTGCGCTGGGCGAGCGCGTCGCTGCGGGCGACGGGGCTCATGCTTTCACGGCTCCGCTGGTGATGCCGGCGACGAACTGCCGCTGGAAGATGGCGAAGAGGATGAGAACCGGAGCGATGGCGACGGCCGAGGCGGCGAACACCAGGCCCCAGCTCGTGGCGTGCTGGCCCTGGAACAGGGCGATGGCGATCGGCAGCGTGTACTTGCCGGGGTCGTTGATGATCGTGAGCGCCCATGTGAACTCGTCCCAGCTCGCCAGGAAGGTGAAGATGGCGGCGGTGGCGAGGCCGGGCCGAGAGAGTGGCAGGATCAACCGCCAGAAGCGAGTCCAAGAGGAGGCGCCGTCGACGACCATGGCCTCCTCCAGCTCGAACGGGATGTCCTGGAAGAAGCTCCTGAGCAGGAACGTGTTCAGTGCGAGGTTGCCGCCGGTGTAGAAGACGATCAGCCCCGACAGCGAGTTCAGCAGCATCAGGTGCCGTGCCAGCAGGAACTGGGGGATCAACATCATCATCGTCGGCACCATCAGCGCGATCAGCACAAGGCCGAACAGCAGCCCGCGCCCCGGGAAGCGGAAACGGGCGAAGGCGAACGCCATCATCGCGGAGAGCAGCACGGCGGCGGTGGTGGTGGCGGTCGCCACGATCAGCGAGTTGAGGAAGTAGCGGCCGAACTGGTTCGAGGTCCAGGCTTGGATGTAGTTGGCGGCCGTGGGGTGGCGCGGGAAGAACTTCAGCGGGATCTCCAGAACCATCGTGTTCGGCTTGAACGAGGTCGCCAGCATGTAGACGAACGGCACCAGCAACACCACCACACCGGCGCTGAGAAGCAGCATGCGGGCACCGAGCAGGGCGCGACGCTGGCGGCGGTTGCCGACGACCATCAGCTGGCTCCCGCGGGGCGCCTGAACAGCCGGAGCTGCACCAGCGCCAGGGCGAAGACGATCAGCGTGAGGATGAACGAGATGGCTGAGCCGTAGCCGAAGTCGAGGAACGAGAACGCCTCTCGGTACATGTACGTCAGCAGCACCTGCGTCTGGTCGAAGGGCCCGCCGTTCGTCACCAGGAACACCGAGATGAACACGTTGAAGCCGCCGATCACCAGGATCACCGTCACGAAGGCCACCACCGGCCGGATGGCCGGCAACGACACGGCGCGGAAGCGGGCCCAAGCCCTGGCGCCGTCGACGGCGGCGGCCTCGTGCAGCACCCGCGGCACGCCCTGGAGCGCGGCGAGGAAGATCACCATCGACCAGCCGATGCCCTTCCACGTGCCGAGGATCCCCAGCACGAGCATGGCCGTCCAACGCGCGCCGAGCCAGTTGATATTGCGTGAGATTAGATGCAGGTTGTCGTGCAGGACCCAGTTCACCAGGCCCCCGTCGGTGATGAAGAGATAGCGGAACACCA
>CAYOXR010000543.1:0-6575 GCA_964407955.1 uncultured bacterium
GCCGTCGGCGCCGACGGCGCCGACGTCGGCGACCGGGGCGCGCGGCGCGCCCGGCACGCCGGGCTTGCCGTCGGGGAACACGCGGGCGTTGTTGTAGTTGCTCTCGGTCTCGCGGATGCCGGGCAGGTCGCCGAGGGCGGTGTAGTACTTGGGCCCGGCCACCATCAGCTCCTCGGCGGGGAAGCGGCTGATGATCTCGCAGCCGTCCTTGGTGACCACCAGCTCCTCCTCGATGCGCGCTGCCGACCAGCCGTCGGACGCCGGCCAGAAGGTCTCGAGCGCAAAGACCATGCCCTCCTCGATGGTTTCGGGGTGGTCGAAGGAGAACAGCCTGCTGAAGATGGGCTTCTCCCAGATGTTGAGCCCCAGGCCGTGGCCGTATTGCAGCGCGAAGGCCAGCTCCTCGTCGGGGAAGCCGAACTCCTGGGCCTTGGGCCACACCTCGACCACCTCGGCGGTGGTGACGCCGGGCCGGATGAGGCTGATGGCGTGGTCGAGCAGGTCACGGCACTTGGCGTAGGCGTCGACCTGGGCCTGACTGGCGCTGCCCACCGCGAAGGTGCGGTAGTAGCAGGTGCGGTAGCCCATGTAGCTCTGCAGGATGTCGAAGTAGGCGGGGTCGCCGGGACGCAGCATGCGGTCGGATGCCACGTGCGGGTGGGGGTTGCAGCGTTCGCCGCTGATGGCGTTGACGCCCTCGACCATCTCGCTGCCGTGGCGGTACAGGAAGTCGCTCACCAGCCCTACCAGGTCGTTCTCGCGCACGCCCGGGCGCAGCATCTCGTAGAGCTGGTCGTAGGCGGCGTCCACCATGCCGGCCGCGTGGGTGAGCAGCATGATCTCGTCGGCGGTCTTGATCTTGCGCGCCTCGAGCATCATCTGCTGGCCGTCGATCACCGTGATGCCCGCCTTCTGCAAAGCGAAGAGCACCGGCGGCTCGACGATGTCGATGGCCACCGGTTCGCCGGCCAGGCCGCGCTGTTCGAGCTCGTCCTTGATCCAGCGCGCGACCTTCTCGGCCCGCCCCATCTGCGGCGAGATGGTGCCGCGCAGCATGGACACTCCCGGCCGGGAGCGCTCCGCGCCGTCGAGCCACGGTGCGTAGAGCTGATGGTGCTTGGCCGCGGAGCCGAAGTCCCACAGGATGGGCTCGTCGCCCTGAGGCAGCAGCGTGAAGCGGGCCACCTTGTCCTGCGCCCAGGTGCCGATGTGGGTGCTGGTGACATAGCGGACGTTGTTCATGTCGAAACACAACAGCGCGCCGGCCTCCGACGCCTCCAGCACCTTCTTGATGCGTGCCAGGCGCTCGCGCCTCAGGCGCTCGAAGTTGATGCGCTCCTCCCAGTCGACCGCCATGACGCCGTGCGTGTGAATGGCCATGCTGATCAGCCTCCTTCGCTGAAAGCCGCGCGCGCGTCCGCACGTGGCGCGGGTTCGAGCTCACCGCCGACGGACCGGCTCAGCGGGCGCCGCACAGTTCCCGCGCCAGGGCCGCCAGCTTGTTCGGCGTGGGAACGGTGAGGTCCTCCAGCGACGGCGAGAACGGGACCGGTACGTCCATCGCCCCCAAGCGCTTCACGGGCGCGTCCAGGTGGTAGAAGGCGCCGTCGGCGACCCTCGCCGCCAGCTCGGCGCTGACGCCGAAGCTCTGGTGGCCCTCGTCGACGACGATGACCCGGCTGGTCTTCTTGGCGCTGGCCACGAGCGTGTCGACGTCGAGCGGCACCATGCTGCGCGGGTCGACGACCTCTGCCGAGATGCCGTGCGCTTCGAGCTGTTCGGCCGCCTGCAGGGCGACGTACACCATGCTGCTGGTGGCCACGAAGGTGATGTCGGTGCCCGCACGCTTGACCGCCGCCTGCCCCAACGGGATCACCAGCTCGCCCTCGGGGACCGGACCCTTGTCCTGGAAGCTGAGCTTGTCCTCCAGGACGACCACCGGGTTGTCGTCTCGGATGGCCGCCTTCATCAGCCCTTTGGCGTCCGCGGGGGTGGCGGGCAGTGCCACCTTGAGCCCCGGAACGTGGCTCACCCAGGCGTGCAGGCTCTGGCTGTGCTGTGCGGCGCTGCGCCGCGTGGCGCCGAGCGTGGTGCGCAGCACCATGGGCACCTTGAGCTTGCCGCCGGACATGTAGTGCGTCTTCGCGGCCTGGTTGACGAGCTGGTCCATCACCAGCGTGAGGAAGTCGCCGAACATGAGGTCGACCACGGGACGCATGCCCGTCATGGCGGCCCCGACGGCCAGCCCGGTGAATCCGGCCTCGCTGATGGGGGTATCGAGCACGCGCTCGGCGCCGAACTCCTCGACCAGGCCCGACAACACCTTGAACGGCGTGCCGGCCTCGGCCACGTCCTCGCCGAGGATGAACACGCGCTCGTCACGGCGCATCTCCTCGGCAAGAGCCTCGTTGACGGCCTGCGCGAAGGTGATGGTGCGGGTCTGTGCCACCGGCTCGCCGCTCCCCAGCACGCGACTAGGCGTAGACATGCAGGCTCACCTCGCTGCTGTCGGGATAGGGCGCCTGCAGGCCGAACTCGACCGCCTCTCCGGCCTCCTTGCGGACCTCGGCCTCCACCGTGTCGAGCGTGTCGGCGGTGGCGATCTCCTGGTCGAGCAGCCAGCGACGGTAGATGATCAGCGGATCACGCTCGGCCTTCCAGTGCGACTCCTCGTCCTGCGAGCGGTAGTAGTCGCGCTTGATGTCGCCGACGTGATGGCCGTAGTAACGGTAGGTGTGGGCGAGCAGGAACGCAGGGCCGTCGCCGCTGCGCGCCCGCGTGATCAGCTCGGATGCCGCCGCCGTCACCGCGTTCACGTCCTGACCGTCGACCTCGGCGGTGTGGATGCCGAACGCGTGTGGCCGTGCGAGGATGTCGCCGGCGGTGGTCTCCTGGAAGTGCGTGTACTCGTTGTAGAGGTTGTTCTCGCACACGTAGATTACCGGCAGCTTCCACAGCTGCGCCATGTTCATGACCTCGTAGAGCAGGCCCTGACCGAGAGCGCCCTCGCCGAAGAAGCACACCACCACCTGACCGCTGCCGCGCATCTTGGAGGAGAGCGCCGCGCCCGTGGCGATGCCGGCGGACCCGCCGACGATGGCGTTGGCGCCGAGATTGCCGTTCTCCTGATCGGCGATGTGCATGCTGCCGCCCTTGCCGCGGTTGTAGCCGGCGGCCTTGCCCAGCAGCTCGGCGAACATCAGGTCGAGGCGGGCGCCCTTGGCGATGCAGTGGCCGTGCCCGCGGTGCGTGCTGGTGATGAAGTCGTCCTTCTCGAGCGCGTCGCACACGCCGACGGCCACGGCTTCCTCGCCTGCATACATGTGCGTGAGACCAGGCATCTTGGCGGTGAGGTAGAGCTCGTTGGCGTGCTCCTCGAACACCCGGATGCGCATCATCTGGCGAAACGTGAACAGGCAGGCGGCGGTGTCCACGCGTCCGGCGTCATTGCCGGGCTTGGCCTTGCGGGCCCGCTTGCGCGGTGTGGACTTGCTCGCTGTGGATCGGGGCGTCACGCGTGGCTCCTTCCCCCTGGAGCGGGTGCCGTTCGTGTTGGCGGAGTGCGGCTTAGGAGGTACCACCGCTCGCCTCCTCGCCGTCATTCTTCTCGCGGTCCGCGAGGCGGACGGCATTCAGGCCGTCCTGACGTACCTGTGCCAGGTGAGACAGCATGGCCGCCCTGGCGCCTTCGGCGTCGCCGGCCTCGACCGCCGCGAGGATGACGCGGTGATGCTGCTGACCGCGAATCGGTCCGCCGGTCACCTCGAAGATCTGCGCGCGCATCTCTTGCAGAAGGTCCACGACCGAGTCCAACAGACGTGGAATGAAGTGGTTCTGCGTGGCGACGGCGAGGGCGACGTGGAAGCGGTTGTCGGCCTCGATGAAGCGCTGGGCATCGCCCAGCGCGGCGTCCATCTCGTTGATGGCGGCCCGCAGATTGGCGAGATCCTCCTCGCTGCGTCGCCGCGCCGCCGCGGCGGCGATGTCCGGTTCGAGCAGCTCCCGTACCTCGACCATCTCACCCGCTCGCCGCTCTTCCGAGGCGAAGCCCATCATGAGCCGGAGCGACTCCTTGAGCGCGTCCGCGGTGCCGTCGACGACGAAGGTCCCCTGGCCGCGACGGACCTCCACCAGGCCGTTCTGGATGAGTGTCTTCACGGCCTCGCGGATGACGGTGCGGCTGACGCCGTACCGCTCCCCCAGACTCCGCTCGTTGGGGAGCTGGTCGCCGCTCTTCAGCTCGCCGGCGAGGATCCGCTGGCGAATCCGCTCCACGACCTGCTCGTAGAGCTTGCGGTGTTCTAGCACGTCCGTCATGTGTGCAAACCCATGCAATCGCTGAATGGTTTTTCGTAAGGTATGATGGTCATACCTCCAGGGAGACGGTCCGAACGTAGCACGCCGTGCTGAACGGTGTCAAGAAGCCGAGCGGGCATCCGGGTTTGACACGGCCGGCCCCTTGTGCTACGGTCACGAGTACGTTCACAACCAAGTTCCCTGAGTTGTGCAGCCTGCCTCGAGATGCCCCGCCGCTGCGCGCGCCGAGGATGAGCGGATTCCACGAAAGGGGTGGTCGACCGTGCTGGTTTCTTCGTTGTCGAACGGGTGGTATGATGAGCATACCACTAATACTTATCGACCGAGGTTGACCACGCGCATGTCGTCGACGCCGGGCCGGTCGCTGTGCAGGTGACGGGCCGGTGGTCGGGCTTCCGAGCGGCGTTGGCCGGGAGCGTCAAGCAGCAGGGCATCCTCTACGCCTTCATCCTGTTCCTGGCGGGCGTCGCGGTGGCGTATCCGACCGTGCTCTCCATCGGCAACGTGTTGACCGTCGTGCAGCAGGTGTCGATCATCGGCGTCATGGCGCTGGGCGTCACGTTCGTGGTGATCGGCGGCCAACTCGACCTTTCCGTGGGATCGTTGCTCTCCCTGACGACCGTCATGGTCGTCGGCCTGCATGACAAGGTGGGGCCGCTGCCCGCCATGCTCATCATGTTCGCGGCGGCCGCGCTCGTCGGGGCCTTCAACGGCTTCCTCGTCGGTTACCTGAAGCTGAACTCGTTGATCGTCACGCTGGGCATGCTGTCGGCGTTGCAGGGGATCACGTTCCTGTACTCCGGGGGGAACAACGTCAACATCCAGAACCCGAACCAGACCTGGTTCGCGGTGTTCGGCCGGGACTTCGTGTTCCACGTGCCCGTGCCCATGATCATCTTCCTGGGCCTCGCCGCCGTTCTCGGGGTCCTGTTGCACCGAACGGGGTACGGGCGCAGGGTGTTCGCGGTCGGCGGCAACCCGACCGCGAGCTCGTACTCCGGCGTCCGCTCCAGCCGCATCATCTTCACCACGTTCATGATCTCCGCGCTGTGCACGGGCGTCGCGGCCGTGATCCTCGGCTCGCGCGTGATGGGCTCGCAGAACACGGTGGGTCAAGGCTACGAGCTGCAGGTGCTGGCCGCCATCATCCTGGGCGGCACCAGCCTCCTCGGCGGGGCGGGCAGCATGTTCAAGACCGTGATCGGCGTGTTGATCCTCGGCTTCATCCAGAACGCGTTGCTGCTTCTCGGCTTCGCCTACTACGTGCAGTGGCTCGTGACCTGGTTCGTCATCATCGTCGCCGTGTGGTTCGACGTGGCCTCCAAGCGAGGGAGGCTGTGGGCATGAGCGCGGTCTCCGACGGAACCAACGCCGCGGAGGTCGTCGCGGCAAGGCGGCCGACGGTGAGGACCGTGGCGGGCTCGGCGCTGAGAGGCGTACGGCGCCAGCCGGTGTGGTTCCTCGTGGTCGCCTGCGTGATCTTCTTCGGCCTGACGAGCCCCTACTTCCTGCAAGCCGGGAACCTGGGCAACGTGCTGGTGCAGAGCTCCTTCATCGGCTTCCTGGCGGTCGGCATGACGTTCATCATGATCGACGGCAATATCGACCTCACCGTAGGCGCCACGCTTGCCCTCGCCGCCGCCCTCGCCGTCGGCCTCCAGGAGGCCGGCGCGCCTCCGCTGGTCGGCGTGTTGGCCGGTCTGGCCGCGGGGGCCGCGCTCGGCGCGTTCAACGGCCTGGCCGTGGTGCTCACGGGCGTCGACTCGTTCATCGTGACGTTGGGCGGCCTCATCGGCATCCGCGGGCTGGTGTTCGTCTACACCAGGGAGCAGTCGATGCTCACGATGAACGGCGCCTACACCGGGTTCGGGTCGCTGGCCGTAGGGCCGGTTCCGGTGATCGGGATCATCTTCCTGCTGTTCGTGTTCGTCGGGCAGTGGGTGTTGCGGCGCACCGTCCACGGCCGCAACGGCTATGCCGTGGGGGGCAACCGCGACGCGGCCACCAATGCCGGCATTCATGTGGGCAGGCACATCTTCCTGAACTTCCTGCTCATGGGCCTCCTGGCCGCCTTCGCCGGCATCATGCTGTCCACCCAGATGGGCTCGGCCACGCCGAACCTGGGGACGAACTACGAGCTCTGGGCGATCATCTCCGTCGTTCTCGGCGGCACCAAGCTCCAGGGCGGCTCGGGCAGCCTGTGGGGGACCCTCGGCGGCGTGCTCGCCATCGGCGTCCTGCGCAACGGCATGAACCTC